>PBTH01000055.1 GCA_002726495.1 Methanobacteriota archaeon
CTGAAAGCGATGAAGAAACATCGTCTCTAACGATAACGAGAAGGTCGTAATACCCTGGTGCGAGTCCTGACGGCGTAAATTGGAAGGTTGCATTTCCATCGGCGTCAGAAGAAACGGTTCCAAGAGTAATATTGGCGTTCCCATAATCCCAGATGTACTCAACCGATGCACCGGTAATGTTCGAACCGTCTGCTACATCGGTGATTTTTGCTACGAAGTCTATCGTATCGTTCATTTCAACAATGTAATTTGGACGTTCAGCGGTTACAACAACCTCAGATTCAATTCCACCAAGGACTGAAATCAAGGCTGGTGGGCTTGGAGGCATGCTGGTATCCAGATATGAGTAATAAGCACCACCGACCGGCGCTTGGGATTCAAAGTCAAACTCAAGAACAAAGTCGTATACTCCCGATGGGAGATATGTTGGCATGGTAATTGGGATGTTGAACGCACCCGTAGAATTGTTCAAAGAAGATTGAGCAATATCAACCGGTCCTTCATCAAGATTGATGGTTACACGTATCTGAGAATTGTTGTTCAACACAGGAGTGTTGTAAAAGGCATCAAATATATCGCCGGACAAAAATGTTGAATTGCCAATATGTGTCCAATCCTGTCCAATTGAGAGATTGTAACCTATTTCAGCTTGAACTCTAATAGAACCTGCGCCGATTGATGGTTGGTAATAATCGGAACCATTGAAGGATACATCAATTGGGTAATCGCCTGCCAACAAGTCTGCCGCAAGAGGCCATGAAACTTCTAACAAGTCCATTTCTGGGTCGGTAGTGGTATTGAACCATGAACCATTGAACGAGAAATCATAATCACCGAGCAGGACCAAATCCTGGACAAAGCCGCGATGGTCTGTGATGCTCACCTCGACCGTGGCATCAAAGCCGCGCATTTGTGCAGATTCACCAACTTGGAATCCAAGGAAACCACGAAGGAAGTAAGGCGTACCAGTGTCCACATCTGCATCATCGGTTGCCGGCAAGGTTGCAGGGAAGAAACGCAGCCGCACCTCAACTTCACCCGAACCAACCATGGTTGAGGCAGGAAGGAAGTGCTGAACGGAAAATGTTCCAGTAACACTCGTATTGAAAACTTCAGCCCAAACATCATTGCTATTGTTTGCACGGATGGAGAGTTGAAGGTTTCCTGTCAATTGTATTGGAGAAGCCCCTACAGAAACAGCAGATCCATTCACCCAAATATTATCATCGAGCAAGAAGATACTCTTGTTGTTGGACACCGGTCCTTCAATTGTGGCTGTTAAGTTAGGTGCATCAGTGACATTCATCACGATGGCCGTTGTTGTTGGGTTAAGATGGAAGGCTTCGAGTGGAATACCTGTTACAGATGTATCCTGCCATCCAGAATAGCCAATAGTGGCCGAAAGATTTCCTTTGGTTTCGAATTCGCTAAGGTTGACCGTAATTGAAAACGAACCGGCTCCGTCAACCAACCCTGTCAAATTCTGTGGCCCATCTACAGACGATGTGTACGTCAACCATACCGTTTGATTCGGCAATTGGTCAAACACATCCAACGGTTGGTTTTCAAATTCAAGAAGACCCTCAATGACGGTAGTTGCACCAGCTCCAGCTACTGGGAAATTGATGGCACCCGGCGCCGTATGGAAGATCGTTGAATTTTCTGTAACGTTAACATAGCCGTCATAGATGACGGCACCGTTTGAAACATATCCCGATTGACGGTATTCAACGACAATGTTCTGCATTCCAGGAGCGGCTGGTGCATCAGGGAATCCGGAAAAGGTGAAGGTACCGTTTGCATCGGTTCTTCCCTCTTCAATCAAACGTTCTGGGATTCCTGCTGGGCCTGGAACAAGATTGGCTTCTGAAACCGGCACAAGGTAGGAAAACACAGGGATGTCTGTTGCGGGAGTACCGTTTTCAGCATAACGAAGTTGACCCGTTACGTTGATGTTTTGAGATGCGTCCCGTGTCCATGTTAGCGAAGAAATGGTTTGATTGACAATTTCAATTTCTTCAGCTGCTGGACAAGGGTCAAATGGAATCCAGCCCAAGTCAGTATTTCCGTTGGCACTGTTTTGCTGCAAGCGTACTTCAGACCAAGTGGTTGAATCCGTTGAATAGACTGCATATCCGTCTCCCGTCCATGTGCCTCCGGAATAACCGGTGACCTGGCGAGCAGGAAGCCCAGCAAGACGAGCCATGGTGACGAAAACAGTGTTGTATTCTCTGCATGAGGCTTCTTTTCGAGTTTCTAGAATGTTCAGATTGGTATCGAGGATGGTGGGGGTTCCTGAGCCGTTGAAATTTAGCATGAATTCAGTCGTCGCATTACCGTTGATGAGGAAGTCTTCAAGGGCTGCTGCAACGCTGTAGGCATCGGTTGCTCCAGATTCAGTCACAACGGCATTGGTGACGTTGAATACATACGAGTGAATGTCACTCATGTTGGTAAATATTTCATCGGTAACCAACTCATACGGGAAGCCTTGACCCGGTACTGTGGTAGATGCAAGGGTTGACCAATCAAAGAAATATTCCGGTTCTTGGAACCAAATTTCGTTAATCGGACCTTGGTCTGCAGTTAGAATATGAGTGTCGTTGCTTCGGGAAAATGTTGCGATGGACTCGAAGATATACGAGATATTCATGTACGATGCAGGTGCAGGGATTGGGCCATCACTGATCGGATTATTGAAGGTCACCGCCCATTGAATGGTGTCATTAGCAAACGAAACAGGAGCGATGTTTGTGAGATTTTCATAAGGAATCAATATTGATTCACTCGGATGGACGCTATCGAGATGGGCATAGGTTGAACCCGTGTAGAAATCGTTCGTTATTGCTCGCCATCGATGAACGCGGTCAAGGTCAACAACTCCAGTTGTATTGTTGGCCCAGAAAATGACATCGTTGTTTAGGACATCATCAGACGGGTCAAAGGGATCAAACGGCGAACCGGCACAATTGACAAACCAATAGAGGTCTGGACATTCCAGACCATCCAACATTCCGCCACCATCCGTATCAGGATTAGTCCAGTCTGTTCCAGTTTGATTCTCAATTGCATCAGGTATACCATCGCCATCAAAATCATCAGGCTGAATATCATCAGACGGGTCATTTTGTGGATTTGTCCCGTCGTAGTATTCTTTACGATCATCAACGCCCCCTTGGTCGGTATCATATGACGCATAGTTCGTCACCCAAACATCTTGTGAACCATTGGTGATTCCGATATAGGACAAGTCGCACCCAGTGTTGTTCTCAAAGTAATTGTTGAGGCCGTCGCCATCGGTATCAAGAAGATTAACACAGGGCTCATTTGGGTCGGTATTGTCTGAAATCTCACCAAAATCATCTACACCATCGGCATCGGAGTCAGCAATATTTGGATTTGAGAACCACCCAAAAGTACCCAACAATTCCTGCCAGTCAGCAAGTCCATCTCTGTCACTGTCGGTGTAATCATCATCACAGTATTGTTGCGTTGAACCAATGGTTCCAGTAGCTACCGCATCGGTGTGACAGAATGAACCGTTTCGGTTAGCTACTTGACTTGCAGTGCCTGTCGGCCCGTTTGAAACGCCTTGCAGGACCCCGTTGGTCACCGTGGCATAAGCAAAGGATTCCCACGTCCCCGAAACATTGTACCAGCCTACACCACCCCCCGGATTAAACCCTGAACCGTTTCCAAGAGTAACTTGATTTGTGGTAGATGAATAACTTACGAAGGTGGTTTCAAAATTCACTAAAGAATCACAGGGGTCTGTGCCATGGCTGATATTTCGCTCATCTCCATCGTTAACCCCGCCGCCATCGGTGTCGGCGACATCCCACAGCGTACATGTTAGATTTTCTTCCCAATTTTGTATGCCGTCGTTATCCTCGTCCCCAGCATCTTCTCTGCGAGTAGGATCGGTTTCACCTTGGTCAACTTGACCGTTAAAGTTGGTATCTTCCTCTCCATCGTCAAACGCATCGTCATCCGTGTTGTTATCTCTAGGGTCGCTTGCTTGTGCAGGGTTTCCATATGCTCCGTTAACCTCTACTCCATCTCGAATACCATCGCCATCTGTATCTGCTGCAGTAGGGTCTGTGAGGAGAGTCAACGCTTCGTATGAATCGTTGAGGCCATCGCCGTCTGTGTCTGCGACTTGTGGATTTGTAGAAGTGATTCCATCAACCTCGGCCGTGTAGGTAGCACATCCACCAGGCCCAACACCTTGGACAGGGTCACAGGGTGAAGTGGTCTCGGTAAGGACGCCATCTGGCCCGTTTCTAAAGCAGGGGGATGAGCCACACATCGTCGTCCATGAAGGATTGACGTATTCCATAAGGTTGCTCAAACCGTCACCATCTGGGTCTCCATTGGGCCCATCGGCGTTGGAAGCGGATGTTGCATTGAGACCGTTTGCGGCTTCCCATCCGTCGTTCATTCCATCCCCGTCAGTATCCCATCCAGCAGGGTCTTCGTCAATGACACCATCACCATCGTCATCATCACTCAAGCAATCTTCATCGCCGTCGTTGTCTGGATCTGCAGCGTCAACAAAGCCATCTTTATCGTCATCAAATCCATTTGTACAAATATTCCCAACAGGATCTTCATCACAAAGGATGATGCTCCCCGTACCGTCTGAGCCAGAATCGCCACAACCGGGTTGGTTGTACTGCATCGAGTCTTCTTCGTTCCAGTCGTTTACTGGAATCGTTCCGTTCCACCATACACCGTTGTCAAGAACTGAACCCGTGTTGGTATTGTCCCATCCACTCGGCATAAGGTAAGTATATTCCTGTAGATTTGACATCCCGTCACCGTCGGGGTCTGCAACAGCGCCATCTGCACCGTTTGATGAAAGAGGATCGAGTCCATATTTCCATTCCCAACCATCAGGTAAACCATCGTTATCTGAATCTGGGTCGTTGGGTTGGGTATTCATGAGGTATTCCAAACCGTATGTCAGCCCATCTCCGTCCTGGTCTGAAGCAGCCCTCACATCAATGGAGTAGTATTGGATTGAGGCAAGTGACGATAACAGCATCAAAAGCGTCAAAAACACCGATTTTACGGCTTTTTTGCGCTCGATTAAGCGCCATTGAGGAGTCGCGGCAGATGCATTTGAGCCTGTCAGCATGGTTCTCACAAGAACGGGTGTGTCTGATGCCTCATAAGGGAAATGGTACGATGTTCATACAACCCACTCAAAACCGTGGATATTTGGCTCAAAGTTCGTCCAATTCGTCAAGCAGTTCAAGCTCATCATCTTCATCTTCAGCCAAGACAGGTTCAGGTTCATCCGACGGCAATTCCTCGTCCTCTTCAGAGAACAATTCTTCGGTATCTTTGTCAACATCAACGAAATCGTCATTTCGATAAGATTGCCCCCTACCTCTGCGTGCAGCATAGAGGAGCAGAGCACCAAGAATGACATAGAAAACCATTGTCTGTGGTTCAGGGTCAACAAGTTCCCCGAAGAGGCAAGAAACACCGCTGCATTCTGTAATGTATTGGAAATTGAAGGTCTGTTCATACTCCTCGGCATACGGTGTTTCATTATTCATTGGAGTTACTTTGAATTCAAAATTCACTGAAGCACTGTCTTTAAGTGACTCTGGGGCATTCAACCTGAGATTGAAATCCTTGCTTTCATAGGCCTCAAGTTTCAGAATCAGGAATTCTCCACCCAACTGGTTGGAAGAAGCCCGTAGCGAACCGTCCCAACCCATAGGCTGATCGAGTAGGATCACCATGTCAAGTTCAACGTTGTTGAGATTGGTAATCTTAAACTCAAGATTTTTCTCTTCCCCAGCAGAAAAGCGGGATGCTTCACTCTTAGCGGTGATCTCTATGCGGCCCGGAACAACATCTTCCTTGATGATCACTTTGACTGGGAGGTCAAATTGCCTTGGGTCGTTTTCTTCTTCAACGCCTTCCTCAATAATGCGAGTGTAGATGATATGCTCCCCTGCCTCAACCTGGCCGTTGAGCTGAATGTCAAGACGGAGATCAACATATTCATCTGGGGGCAAATTGACAATCAAAATATTGTCACTTGTATCGTTGGATATGGTATAGTCCCATGCAGTATATTTGGGATTATTTTCAGCGTTTCTTGACAAGTCACGAGGATTGATAATCTTCCATGTAGTTTCAACGGCAGCAGTTCCTGAAGTGTCGGAAATTCGGAAATTATACCAGACATCTTCAGTTGGGCTAACAGGACCGACCTGGCCGAGGAGATTGGACTCACCAACTCCATCGCTATCGGCGATGATTTCTGCAAGGATGCCAAAGGTTCTGTGGACAGTAAAGGCGATATCTGTCCTAAGTTCCGTGTCCGCAATCGATGCAATTGAAAGTGAAAATTGGCCGATATCAAGGCTATCACGGTCTGCGGGAGTAAAGACCTCCATGCGAACGGTTAACAGTTGTGTAGAGCCTACATCAGGGGTGATGTGATAAATGGTTTCAAGCGGCAAATCGGTCGTACTTCCGTTGATGTAAAAGCGGTAATCCCAATCCTCGGGTTGCTCAAGAACTCGGATTTTGAACGAGTCGGTGTCAAACCCAGAATTAAAGATGTCAATGTAGAAATTCTCGCTACCGTTTATTGCATCAACATAGTGAGAAAGGTCCTCATCAAATGCCTCTGGGCGTGTAGAATCCACAATTTGCTTTTGGTGTTCAACATCCTCATACACCGAAATCCGTGGAGGTGCAAACACGTCAACTTCTTCAAAGGCAATTCTAAGACTTTTTATCGCCACCTCTTCGCTTTGCCCTTGGTCATTCGTGGCATAAACACGTGCTTCGATATCAAGATATTCTGGTGCGCCAGAAAGGTCACTTTCTGGGACTTCAATCAACAATTCTGCAATGGTTGACGACCCCCCTCCAGTAAGGGTGTAAGAGCCACTTGCTTGACTCCAAAGCGGTTCCGCCCATTCCGTTGGAAGATTGTTCACCAAATCAAGGACGACATCCAAACTTGCTGATGATGAACCAATGTGTTCAACCAAGAATTCAACCCTACTGGTTTGCCCTGGGGCATACAGTACAACATCGGGTTGATTTTGAGGGAGGCTAAGGTAGATGTCGTGTTCTAGAAATTCAATACCAGGATGATCGTATGCGAATGTATGGCCCTGAATGTCATTGATTTCAAGACTGATCGGATATTCTCCAGAGGCTAATCCCGAGGCAGTATAATTGAAAATCCCCACCAATCCGTTATTGTCAAGTTTAAGGTCGTCATCATCAAATTCTTTCTCAAAGACAGCATTTGCGCCGTTAGGAGTGCTCATAACCAATTTGACATCCTCAATATCTTCACGACCAAAAGCATCGCTGACTTCAACAGAAAATCGCATTTCTCTGTATTGCAAACGATGATTTGGAGCCCATTCTAGTTTCTCTTCATCATTCCAATTGCAACCGTTATCCCCATAACAATTGTGAACACGGACGGAAGAGCCAGCCAAAGCATTTGTTTGAATTTGTAATCTCGAGTACGTGCTTGCACTGCTTGGATTTCCGAACTCGAATTCTACATCGCAACCAGAAAAGCCGCCAGTATTTCCTTCACAAGTAGCTTGTGCATCAATTCTTATTTTGAGTTGTTTTCCTTTGGGGACTGTAAACCCACTTGATGGAAGATCGAACTCAACTTCAATGAAATCGTAGTTCCCACAACGATTGGAAAGAGCAGCAGGATTTGAATTACAAGGATTATCCAGGTCAACCGTTGTGGAGGAAATCTGTGAATCACCTGATTTTAACGAAAATGTTACGGTGGCGGGAGAACCTTCAGCACCACTGAATTGCAAATAAATCGATAATCGTGCCGCATTGCTCGCACCTGTGCCATTGACGTACAAATCGCTAATCATCTCAGCAGTTCTAAATTCCAGACCATCTATGGCGCTCTCTTTTTCTGAGCCCCCAGTAGGCTCAATGGTCGTGATGGTTCCTTTCCCACCAACAGTCTCGTTGGCTTTGTCAATGTAGAGCTCGTATGTTTGTTGGTCTGCGCTTCTGTATACAACCGGATTTTCTTCCGCCAATACTTCGGGATTGGCATCGTTTGATGCAAACAAGACGGCGCTTGTGGAAAGAACCATCAAAGCTGTCAAAAACAGGGCAACTGAGTTTGAACCGGTCGTAGATTTGCCGTACAGCATCTTGTTCACCAACCCTCCGTGGCGCAGGGGGTGTTAAACGGTTTTGCATCGTATGCATCAACAAATGTCGTTATGCAAGGCCAAGCGAAGGAGCGAGAGTATGGTGCAGGGGGTGGGATACGAACCCACGAACCCATACGGGACCGGATCTTAAGCCCGGCGCCTTTGACCACCTCAGCCACCCCTGCACTCCACGGGGCGGCGCACTCCCTCTTCAATGAAACTCAAGTATCATTTAACGACCATCCGCCGTCAATGTGGAGGACCTGACCTGAAAGGTGTGGAGATTCAAGAAGGTGATGAACTGCCGCAGCGATGTCAGAAGCATTCCCAGAACGCCCCATCGGCACCCGCTTCAAGACATTTGTAAAATGTTCACTTTCCCAATCAGCAGCCATGATCGCTCCAGGAGCCACGCAGTTTACGGTAACAGTTGGACTGAGTTCACCAGCAAGATTCAACATTAATTGACGTAAGCCAGCTTTGCTAGAAGTGTAATGGGAAAGACCTTCCCAGGCTTTGCCCCAAGACGTGTCCACGATTCCGACAACAGCACCTTCTGCGGCCTTCAGTTCGGGAAGCAATTCTTGAGTCAAGAAATAAGGCGCCTCCATGTGCAAACGATTCAGATTTCGGTAGGTTTCCAAGGAAGTTTCTTCGAATTTTGATTTGCTATAGAACGAGGCATTATGAACCATTCCTGCAAGGCCATTTTGCGCCACTATGGTGTGATTTTTGACATCCTCAACGAGACGTTGAAGTTGGGAATCAACCGTCAAATCCGCTTGGAGTACATGGCCACAACCGTTGCCGTTTCGAGTCATTGATTCTTCCAACAATTTTTGGGCCGCATCTAGCGAAGAATTGACATGAATGAAAACAAACCAGCCTTCATCCATAAGCCTTGACGCTGTTGCTGCACCGAGGCGTTGGCCCGCACCAGTAATCAACACGGCTCGCCGGCTCATAGTAGGCATTGAAAGGATTCAATTCATGAAACCTCGTATTACTTCATGGGACTCATGCGATACTTGGTCCAAAAAAACCCCATCGCACACCTTTTTGATAGACTTGAACTGCCCTATACCATAGGGGGAAGATGAATGGCCGGAAAACCGCTCCCCATGGCTGTAAAAATCAGCGATTCTGAAACCGCTCCGAGGCGCCAGCGCAGGTTGCCAACATGGTTCAAAACGCGCCTTCCAAACGGCGAGCAGCAAGCCATTTTCAACTCAACCAAAACCGCTGTCAAAGACAACAAACTCCATACAGTTTGCGAAGAGGCTCGCTGTCCAAACATCCACGACTGCTGGGCGTCCGGTGATGCAACCTTCATGATCGCCGGCCAAGAATGTACCCGTGGCTGTCGTTTTTGCGCGGTAGGGACCATCAAACGACCTCCGCCACTTGACCCCGACGAACCAGCACATCTCGCAGAGGCTGTTCGCTCGATGAACCTCCGCCACGCTGTGATAACAGTGGTCAACCGAGACGATCTACCCGATAGCGGAGCAGATCATTACAAACAATGTATTTCTGCTGTCTCAATTCAATCACCTGAAGTCACTTTGGAACTGCTTTGCTCAGATCTAGCTGGAGACCATGAGGCTTTGGCCCATTTACTTGAAGAAAGTCCACTGTCAGTATTTGCTCACAATGTAGAATGCGTGCCGAGATTGGATGCTACGGTTCGTGACGCTAGGGCTTCATTTGGACAATCCCTCGAAATTCTTCGTCAAGCCAAAGTTCTCCGACCGGACATCTTGACAAAATCATCTATTATGGTCGGCGTCGGAGAAACTGACGATGAAATACTTGAGGCATTGGGACTCTTACGAGATGCGGGCGTTGACCTCATCACGATAGGCCAATACTTGGCTCCATCGCCAAAGCATCTCAAAGTCGACCGATTCCCAGAACCCGAAATGTACGATGTATGGGCACAACATGCTATTGAAATTGGATTCTCGGGAATTGCTAGTGGACCGTTGGTTCGTTCATCGTTCAAGGCCGGTCTTTTGTACCGGAAAACAAACGACCCTGAAAACCAAGAGTCAATGCCTGGCGCCTATGTTCGAGTTGCTAACCACCAAAGCAACCCACCGACACCACTTAAGGTGGACTTGCCCTGAGGTGAAACAATGACGGAGAGAAGCACGGTTACAACCACGCCTTACACGATTGGCGTAGCTCCGTTCCGTCCTGGAGACACTCCTTCTTTTGGCGATAAATTCGTTGAACAGCCTGGGGATTTAAATCGCCCAGATCCTGCTACTTGCTCTGCTCAAGATACTGCACCTCACGCCTCTGGACTGATTCGAGTCCTCAATGATGAAGGGGTTGCAGAAGGGGAATGGGACCCCGGCTTGGATGCGGCTGAACTCATTCAAGGCCTTGAATACATGATGCGTCTTCGTATATTTGACGACCGTATGATCAAAATGCAACGAACTGGAAAACTTTCATTTTACATGCGTTCCTTTGGGGAAGAAGCGGTCGCCATTGCACAAACCATGGCACTTGAGAACAACGACTGGATCTTTCCATCTTACCGTCAACCAGGAGCCCAGTTTGTCCGTGGCCGCGACATGGTCAGCATGATTTGTCACTGCATCGGCAACACTGAAGACAACGTCCGTGGACGACAAATGCCGGTTCACTACACTTGGAAAGAGGGACGATTCATTTCAATTTCATCTCCTGTTGGAACTCAGTTTTCACAAGCCGTCGGAGTAGCCATGGCAAGTGCCTACAAAGGTCTTGACGAGGCCTGCATTTCATGGCTTGGAGACGGTACCTCGGCTCAAGGAGATTACCATTACGCCCTTAACTTCGCATCGACGTTCAAG
Source organism: Methanobacteriota archaeon (assembly GCA_002726495.1). Classification (GTDB taxonomy): domain Archaea; phylum Thermoplasmatota; class Poseidoniia; order Poseidoniales; family Poseidoniaceae; genus Poseidonia. The sequence continues at coordinate 11,036 of PBTH01000055.1, forward strand.
CCACCTGTAATTCTCAATGTCGTCAACAACCAGTGGGCGATATCAACACATGTATCCCTAGCGACTGGAGGGCGAACCTTTGCCGAGCGAGGACTGGCCTATGACATTCCATCTCTACGAGTGGATGGAAATGATTTCCTCGCTCTTTACAGCGTAACAAAGTGGGCTCGAGAGCGAGCCTCTGCAGGTTTAGGACCAACCCATATTGAAGTCTACACCTATCGTGCTGGAGCACATTCATCTTCCGATGACCCATCAGCCTACCGGCCTCAAGACGAGTCGGAATGCTGGCCTGGTGGCGATCCGGTGGACAGACTGCGTGAGCATCTCATTCAAATTGGAAAATGGAATGAGAAAAAGAATGCTAAACTTGCTGAAAAAATAGATGCTGAAGTCATGGCTGCTTACAAAGAAGCATGTGAATTTGGAGATCTCGCATCCGGACCATACCCCCCCGCATCCACCATATTTACTGAAGTGTATGAATCGGTTCCGTGGCACATACAAGAACAGCGCGAGGAATTAGGGAAGTGAGGTGAGATTATGGCAAAAATGAACATGATAGCCGCTCTCAACTCCGCCCTTGAGCACCAGCTTGAGAGCAATCCAAATGTCGTCATCTTTGGTGAAGATGTCGGCTACTTTGGAGGCGTTTTCCGTGTCACTGCCGGCCTTCAAGAGAAGTTCGGACCGCATCGAGTTTTTGATTCCCCCCTTGCAGAGGGCGGTATTGCTGCCATTGCAATGGGAATGGGACTCAATGGACTTCGCCCTGTGGCTGAAATCCAATTCGCCGACTACATTTTCCCAGCATACGACCAAATTGTCAATGAAATCGCCAAACTAAGACATCGTTCTGGAGGTGAATTCACCAGTCCTGTAACATTTAGAACACCTGCTGGTGGAGGTATCAAAGGTGGTCATCATCACTCACAATCACCTGAAGCACAGTTTACTCATACGCCAGGCCTTAAGGTCGTCTATTGTTCCAATCCTCGAAATGCAAAGGGTCTCTTAACAAGCGCCATTGAATGCAATGACCCCGTGATTTTCTTTGAACCAAAGCGATGTTATCGTGGGCCGTTCTACGGCGACCCACACAATGTTCCAACATGGAAAGACCATCCAGAAGGAGAAGTCCCCGAGGAGTACTACGCAATACCTCTTGAAGAGGCAAATATCGTCAAAGAAGGTTCGGCCTGTACGGTCATCGCATGGGGAGCCATGGTCCATGTTTGCGAACAAGGCATCAAGGATTCTGGAGTTGATTGTGAACTCATCGACTTACAAACATTGGTCCCCTGGGACCGAGATGCTATCGTCAATTCAGTCAAGAAAACTGGGCGGTGCGTCATCGTTCATGAAGCGCCGAAAACCAGTGGTTTCGGTGCTGAAATGAGTGCATCAATTCAGGAACGATGTTTCTACCACCTCGAAGCACCAATTCAACGCGTCACAGGATGGGACACACCGTTCCCACATACCACAGAGTGGGATTATCTTCCAAGTCCGTCAAGGATCGCTGAAGCCATAAAGAAAACACAGGAGGAATAAACATGGGAACATTTGAATTTAAGCTGCCAGATATCGGTGAAGGTGTTGTAGAAGGGGAAATTGTTGAGTGGATGGTCGCCGTTGGTGACAGCGTCAAAGAAGATGACCCTATTCTCTCGGTGATGACCGATAAAGCCACTGTTGAAATTCCTGCTCCGTGTGAAGGCACAGTAACAAGCATGGTCGGTGAGGCTGGTGACATTATCCCGGTCGGATCGGTTTGCATCGTTTTTGAAGTTGAAGGGGATGGAAACGCAGGCCAGGAGAGTGCTCCTGAACCCTCACCAGCAAAAGAAGCTCCTCCTGCGAAGAAGGTTGAAGCCCCACCAGCACCAACACTTCCACCCGTTGAGGCAACACCTGCTGCGGCACCCGTGGCTCGCGCTGCAGGAACCAAGGCGCTAGCATCTCCCGCAGTCCGTCAACGAGCCCGCTCCGCAAACATTGACTTGCAAATCGTGTCAGGTTCCGGCCCTGCTGGGAGGATCAGTCACGCAGACCTGGACCGCCATATTGCAGGAGGTGCATCCGGTGCAACCCGTGCACGCCCGGTTGGGGGAAGCGCTAAAGTTGAGCGAAACGGGACAGAGGACATCAAAGTCATCGGCCTCCGAAGAAAGATTGCTGATGGCATGATGTCATCCTACAGCACAATTCCTCACTTCTCCTACTTTGAGGAAGTGGATGTCACTGCATTGGAAGAACTCCGACAGCATCTCAATGCAACTCGTCCGGAAGGCGCTCCTAAACTCACCTACCTTCCATTTATCATGCAAGCACTCGTCAAAGCTTTGGAGCAACGCCCAGAATGCAATGCATTGTATGACGATGAGGCTAATGTCGTCACGCGCCATGAAGCCATCAATCTCGGCATAGCAACACAAACTGACCGTGGACTCTATGTCCCTGTTGTCAAACATGTCGAGGCCATGGACATATGGGATTCAGCAACAGAGATGGTTCGCGTCACTCAAGCAACCCGAGACGGTAAGGCTGGCGTTGACGACCTTACTGGTTCAACGTTCACCATCACCAGTCTTGGACGCATGGGTGGACTTGGTGCAACACCGATCATCAACAAGCCAGAAGTTGGTATTCTTGGAGTACACAATGCCAAAGACCGTGCAGTCGTTCGAAACGGACATGTTGTTGTTCGCCGAATGATGAACCTCTCATCATCTTGGGACCATCGTGTAGTTGACGGGCATGACGGTGCTACTCTCGTCCAGTTGGTTAAAACTTACTTAGAGAACCCTGCAACAATTTTCATGTGAGGTGAGCGAATGAAAACAAAGCAATGTCAAGTACTCGTTATCGGGGCAGGTCCAGGAGGATATGTTTCTGCCATCCGTTCTGCTCAACTCGGATTGAAAACCATCATCGTCGAAGGTGAGCGTGCAGGAGGCACCTGCTTAATTCGTGGATGTATCCCCTCAAAGGCACTCATTCATGCAGCTCACACTTTCCACAACTTGGCAAAGCATGCCAAGAAAGACGGACACATGGGGATTTCAATTCCAAGTCCTGCTGAGTTGAACATGGCCAACCTCATCGGCTGGAAGGAAGACATCGTTGACCGCTTGAACAAGGGTGTTGAAGCGCTCTTGAAAAACGCCGGAGCAGAACTCATCACGGGATGGGCGACCTTTGAAGATGCTAAGACCGTTAAGATCGGAGAAGGCAAAGATGCCACACTTATCCAAGCCGAGCAAGTTATCATGGCTCAAGGTTCCGTGCCGATTGAACTTCCATTCATGCCCTACAGCGAGAATGTAATTTCCTCAAGAGGGGCTCTGTCTCTCGAAGAATTACCCAAACATGTCGTCATTGTTGGCGGCGGTTATATCGGCCTTGAACTCGGCATTACCTTCCGCATGCTCGGCTCTGAAGTCACGGTCGTTGAGGCCATGGATTCGGTTCTACCTCTGTTTGACAAAGAACTGCGCCGACCGCTTGAATTGTTTTTGAAAAAGAACAAGATCAAGGTTCACACCGGCGTATTTGCAAAGGGTACAGAAGATTCCAAGGGCGGTAAAATACAACTCAATTTCATTGATAAAAACGAAAAAGACGAGTCCAAGATGCAGCATGTTGTTGCTGACAAGGTCTTGGTAACCGTTGGTCGCAAACCTGCCTCATCAGGCCTCGAAGCGACAGGGGTTGCACTTGACGAACGTGGTTTCGTCAAAGTCAATGAACGCTGTGAAACCAATATGAAAGGCGTCTATGCGATTGGCGACCTGTGCAACCTTGGAGAAATGCTCGCTCACGTGGCCTCCTTCCAAGGAGAGATGGTTGCTGAACTTATCGCTGGACACCGTCGAGCATACGACCCGGTAGCTGTCCCTGCGATCGTATTCACCGAACCTGAAATCGTTTCAGTCGGGCTCTCACCTGACCAAGCTAAGGATGAAGGCCACCCCATTATCATTGGAAAGTTCCCACTCGGAGCCAACGGTCGTGCTTTAACTCAAGAAGCAGAGAAAACTGCAGGATTTATCCGCGTGGTTGCTCGTGAAGACGACCATCGGATTCTCGGCATTCAAGGAGTGGGTACACACATCAGTGAACTGGTTGGAGAATGGACGCTTGCACTGGAGATGGGTGCTGTCCTAGAAGACATTGCTCATACCATTCACGCCCACCCGACCATGACAGAAATGACCCATGAAGGTGTGCTTGACACACTCGGACATGCAATTCACAAGATGTGATTGCGATTGAAGGCTTCACAAGCCATTGAGAAGCGAATTGATGTCATTGCGAATCCCATTAAGATTCCAATCATCGCCCGTCCAACGAACACGCTGCATTCCATCTCTATCCACTAAGACAATTCCATTCGTGTGCTCAACGTTGTAGTAAACCGCATGACCACGACCTTGAATAGTAGTGCTGTTATTGCTTTCTGTCAACACAACACCAATTCCAAAATCTGTCCAAATTTGTTCAATAAGAGAAAAGTTTCCGTCAACAAATTCTTCTGTGGTTAAGTATGTCCATGAGGTGTTGAAGTAAGTCATATAGTCGCTTAGATCACCAGGGGCGTCTCTCCATGGATCTACTGTAATTGATATGAAAGTCAAATTCGTATCAATATCAGAAGAGTATTCATCATAAAGAATTTTTAGGTCAGAGGTTACTTTTGAACATGGAACAGGGCAATTGGTGTAAAAGAAATTAACAACTACAACCGTTTCATCAAAATTGGAAGAATTATATGCTGAATTATTTGAATCAATTAGGGTGAATGGCATAAATGATTTGTCAGATTCTATTTCTTGACCCTCAAAAATATCACTTTGTGAACTTAGACAACCTGCAATTATCAAATTACTGACCAAAAAGAAAGTAACAATCCGGTGTTTCAAGATTAATCCTCACTTCAAATGTCGTCTTAAAATTATTAATGCAATTATTCCAATCAAGACAAAACTTGAATTCCACAATAATTCGTTACCATTGACATCCATACTGTCTACATTTTCTATAAGTTCAGGCATATGTTCGTAGAAAATTATCGCTTGACCACCTGGGGGGCCACCGCCACCGCCACCCCCACCGCCACCAGGGCCGCCGCCTTGGCCGCCGCCAACATTTTGGGCAGCGACATCAGCAACACCATGGTAGCAGAGAAGGAAATATGGGAATCCAATCATACCTACTGTTTGTCCATTTGTGTCTGTTACCATTGTGGGTGAGCCTGATAGAGGTGTGCTAACATAATGATAAATGCCGTCTGGATACTCTGGAGTCGGGCCAAATCGTCCGTTGCATTCGTCCAAATCCCCAGACCCATCAACGTAATTCCAATCATCGATTCCGTTGTATCCTTGGTCTCCACCATCTTGAGTTCTTTCAATTCCGTAAGAAGATGTGATGGCTTTCAGAGAAGTTTGATCCTCATTGTATCCATACATTCCATAAATCGGATAGCCATCAAACGCCCATCCAATAATTGGGCTATGCTCATCGCTCTTGATTTTTGAAGAATCATAATCTTCCATTGTCTCTCCGGGTTCTGGTTCCCAATAGACGCAGTTCGCATCATAGTGATAGTGGTAGCCTCCTTGGCCTGCAGAGTGACCGGTACACCAGCCAAGAACAATTGGTTGCCGGTCTTCGTTGAAATAATCGAAGTGAAGTGCAACAGCATCGCCTCCCGGCCCTTCCTCAGGACCAAATATTGGCGCTCCATTGACCGACATAGCAACAGTTCCTCTGTCAGGGACACATTCCCACCGCCCCGCAGATGCGGGACAGTTTGTTGTATCATGCCCTCCTGTAGTGTCGTTCACTGGGTTGAGAGGGAAGGTAGTGGTGAAATCCTTTTCGGGAGCACAACAACCCATTGTGCTCAAGAAATCGTGATTTGGAATTCCATTACTCTCAACAATCATCTCATTGTTTTGAATTGTCACAGAGACTTCGCATTGGAACCAAGGACCAGAACCCCCTCCTCCAGCACTGCTTACCCCGTTAGAATTGGCAGTGTATCCATTTCCGTCACCATTGAAGTCCTTGACCCACGGACCGGTTCCATCTTGACAATACCAAGAATCGACTGGGTCATAGGGTTCAATACCCGCACGTATGAACGAGAGAATTTGGTTGAAATGTTGGTCATTATCATACGGTAAGTGATGGCCAGCAGTTTGACTGTGTAAATCCAGTGAGCCAGTAAACTTCTGGGCGAGGGCTGGTGCAAGGTCTTTGAAACTTGCATCATTTTCTCCAGAAAAAATCATTGCAGGAGTGGAGAATGGTGCAGCAGCATCTATTGTATCCATCAAACCATGATGGGTAGTTGGTAAATATCCGTTATAGAGCATAACTCTGTCAAATGTGTTCTGGGTGTTAGCAAGATAGACGGGAATCATTGCTGAGCCTTGTGAGTAGCCAAGTAGAGCATAAAATGGGCCGTTATCTATCACCATTTGATCGAGGTAAGCAATTGACAAATCTGCCCAATCAGGGTCAGTTGTGGGCTCACCTTTGCCACCAGGAGGGTCTTGATACCACACATTTCCACTTTCAGGGGTGCTGGCAAATACGAATTCAAATTCAGGCAAGGCATCAACGAGATCTTGCATCCCTTGTTGTGATGCCAACCCTGAAGCAGAATCACCTCCACCATGGAGTGCAAGAATTTTCATCGATGTAGGAGTTGGAATACTGGTCGTGCATCCCACGGCATCGACAACCTCACCAGCCGGTGTATTGGGGCATTCATCGAGATCATTTGTTACTCCATCTGCATCATCGTCTTTTTGAGAGGCAGAACACCCAGCAGCATCTACGGATTCTCCAAGTGGCGTATTCGCACACTGATCAAGAACATTGTTTACACCATCGTCATCAGTATCCTTTTGAGATTCAGCACACCCTTGGCTGTCGACTGTTTCTGATGTCGGTGAGTTTGGACAAAGGTCCGTATCGTTCATCACTCCGTCTTCATCATCATCCGTTTCAGAGTCAGAACACCCGGTTGAGTATACGGGCTCACCCTGAGGTGTACTGGGGCACTCATCTGAGTCGTCGAGGACTGCGTCTCCATCCGCATCTCCAACGGGTTCTGGTGGCATCGGCAAAACAACCCTAACACTGAGGTCGGTTTGATTGAACAGACCACATTCAGCGATGATATCCCCTTCGGTATTGTGAGATTCGGTATCAAAGATGATAGTGTACGCTCCGGTACTGACGTTGACCGTTCCTTGCACCAAAAGAGCCGGGCTTTGCCCGAGCGGATGATATTCTATGGAACAAGATTCAGGAAATTGATGAATCACCAAACCGCTTATTGTACCATTCGTATCATTTTCTCCCGGTTCGTCCCAACGGAAGGTTACCGCCACTTGCTCTTCAACGGGACTCAAAATCTTCAAATTGTTGAGCACAGGTTCGCTGGATTGTTGTACGTCATCCGTGGCAATCATCTCAACGATCCATTCACCTGGAACATTCAATGAGGTATCAAGCGACCAAGCACCGTTTGTACTCGGAGTGAGGTTGTAAAAATAGAGTTCATCAAGGTTACCGTTGAGTATTCTAACGGATAGAAAAGTATTCTCCGGCACCTCATCGCTAACAAAGCCACCAATGGTTGCGTTCATTCCTGTCCAGTCAATAGAAAATGAATCATCAACCAACACCACAGGAGGGTTGTTAGCAGTTACAGTAGAATTCTCCTGTTCAGGATTTGGAGTCTCGTCCTGTTCTTCTTCCCCATTTGATGATTCGATAGCAACCAGTGAAAACCCGGCACCGACGAGCAAGAAGGCTAAGACAAAGCTAAGCACAATCGATTTTGACTCCATAATAAGAATGTATGCTGCAAAGGCATTTAATCGTAGTGGGACAATGTTTCAGTTGCGTTCACTTGAGCCTCTAGGAAATTACGAGGTGTTGTTCTCGAGAATACATTCATCAATCTCATCATATAGAATCCTAGGCTGCGTTCTATAAGCCAAGACGGAACTTCAAGTTCAAGCTCCCTATGCAGACGCGGTAAATCACTCCAATGGGCTCGGGGAGATTCATGATGAGCCGAATGAAATCCTATATTGAACCAGATGAAATTGACAGCTCCAGTAAAATTACGAGAGTAATCAAGCAAGGACGGCTGGCTTGACTCTGGACCAGAACTCGGACGTGCACCGGCATGCTGGAGGTAATTGGCTCCAAGCAACCAATGAAGACCGTGCATTTGGGGCAAGACAACCAAGACAAACCAAAGTTGCAAATTTACAGAAGCAAGAACACCCATGGAACATCCAATCAAGACGAGTTCTAAAACAGGTTGATAATCTCCTTTTTTTGTTCGCTTTTTCAGGTGCCTCAATGAAGTTGGAACCACTACAAAGAGGGCTTGAAACGGATGAAGCAGGTAGCCAATGAAATGGTTGTGATGCCCCCCGAATCGGTAGGTTCGAGTTTCATCCTCTGGACCGTGATTGAATCGGTGATGATTGCCAATATGTGAGGGAAAGAAAACAAAAGACGGAATGCCCTGAAGGATACTTAGATAAGTATCTGTGATGCGATTGAGTGGCTTCCATCGCCACATCCGAAGGTGGGTATGATTGTGCTGGACCACAGCAAGGCCAACCGATAGAATCAGCATGATGAGATACAACGGCCATTGGATTCCATGGATCCATTGCCATGCAATCAGTGCTGGATAAAGAGCCATGTAAGCCAGCGATTGTAGGTCCGACCAACGAACCAACATCATCAGTTCTCCAATCCAAGGTTGGTTCGCATTTTCTCAAGATGCGCATGGACATGCTCCACGAAAAAGCCGTGCATCAAGAATCGATAAGAGAGCCCCGTTGGCCCAACAAGAATCATTGGAAAACGGTTGTAGGCAATGTCAGCAAAATGCGTAGCGCCAACAATATCATCAATCAAAAGACCGACTGAATGGTCAAATTGAAATGAATTGATAGCGGCTTCGTATTCCTTGGCAGTCAGCCAAAAGCAAAAGGATGTTTTGAACAGCTCATGAGCGGTTTCAAAATCCAAGAATTGTGTCCATTTTTTCTTCTGAGTCCTATAATCAACGTCAACAGGCCGCCAGTTCTTCCATGAGAGTTGTTCATCCTCAATGGGCCAAAGTGAGCGGTCTGGTTCTTCCAGGTCTCGCATCGTCATGAGAACACCTTGATCGTGATGAACAAAGGTTTGTACCATCAAGTCACGAATCATCTTCGGATAGATGAGGACCGGTTCTACATCGTCTTTGCCCGAATTATCAATCACGAAATTGAGCAAGTTACTTTCCGCTTGAAAATGCCTCAATATCAAAACGTTAGCTTCTGGACGAACAAAATATTTCATGAAAAAGCAAATCTGCCATTGCAAGAAACGATGTGCTTTCCATTGGATTGGGATGAGTCGCTTGATGTAATAGGTGATGTGAAGTGTGATGCTGAGAAGAATTCTCAATGTTGGAAGTATAATAATCCGAAGTGGGTTTTTGAGGTCTTTAAGCCAAAATTCTTTGGCCTGGTCGTCGAGAGGTAGACTCTTGTCTCCAGTTAACGCATCTGAAAGGGTTGCTGGCATCCTGCCATGATTTTGTGACATTAATTTGGCTCGCTTACGTTGAGCTTTGCGTTGTTTTCGTGTCAATGGTGCTTCATTCAAGTTCATGTTCTACTTCCTCCAGTTGCAATCTGTACAATCGTGCTACGACTTTTGCCGTTTTTACGATTGAATGAGCCGTCGCTTTATCGGTACATGCCTCATTCAGCATTTCGTAAAACCGTTCCATATGGTCTCCATCGTTGTGGCCATGGTAGGTCATGAACCGAGTGGAATCCTCACCAAGTCCGGTTAATTCTTGAATTCGTTCCGCCCAAGAGCGAGCCATCTTTTCACCAAGGCCTTCAATAATCCACATCGCTCCAAGAAGGTCGACGGGATTTGAACGCGATGAACGATGCATCAAGAATCCGTGAATTGCCTCTGAACCAATGTTTCTTTCCATGTTAAGAATATCCTCCAATTGACCTCCTGAGGCAACATAATCCTTCTCCAACAATTCATAATCTCTGTGCTCATCAACAGCATGACTGATGATCGTTGAACGGATCTCTGCGTGGTTACGGTCAAAACTGCTGGCGGTACGCGTGATCCATCGTGAACCTTCAATGACTTGTTGACGAAGATTCCTCAAGAGACAGAGGTGGTCTTGAACGGTGTATGTCCCCAAGTCAATTCGTCGCAGAAGTGGAACCGTTGAAAGGTCCCTCTCAAAACCCAACCACACTCGCAGGAGTTGTTGTAAACAATCCTGAGCATGTGGATTTAACTCATGTTCTGTTTTTGAGTTGTTGCTTGTTGTCTTATTGACGCTGTTATCAATTGCTATATCTCCATCGTTCATCCTTTCACCGCCGTTAATTGCATGTAAGTTGTGTTAAATCGTCCGCTCTCTGGAACAAAACAGAGTATGGTGTCGCCTTCATTGATGGTAACTTCATCCGTTCGCAAAAATTCATCGATCATGATGAACAAGGAGGCTGCGCCAGTGTTGCCACGGGTGTAGAGATTTGTCCACCATCGTTCTTCGGGGATACCAACACCTGCCGCATCCAATAAATCTAAGATTTTGTCACGGAAATGATGGCTGGAGTAGTGACACAAGAAGTGGTTGATTTCACTTGGAACACTGATGCCATCTTGAACCAATCTCAGATATCCATCAACACCCATACGCACAATATTATCAAGCAAACGAACCTCCTGCCTGAGAAGTAAAGCGCCGGCTTTCTCGGCCTCGCCATAGGTATCGTAATCCTGCCATGTTCGGTTATCATCAGGAATGCCTGCAGAACCAACACTCATGCATGTTGGAAGTGCATGTGCATGTGAAAAGCCATGAATCCAGTCAATGCGAAGACTGAATCCCTTAGGGGCTGGTGAATCTTGCAAAAGGAGAGCTCCTGCCCCATCAGAAAGCATCCACCGAAGGAATTCCGTATTGAAATCGATTCGCTTTGATGCGAAGGTTGATTCCGTTGCTGCCTCATAACGTTGCTTTTTCAATAACCGACTTGAGAGTTCACTTGAAACGACAACTGCGGCTTGATGGTCGCCCAATCGTAGACTGTTCCATGATGCTTTTAGGGCCATCATTGAGGATGAGCAAATTCCGTGTGTTGTTAAAATTTCAATCGCTGGAAGACCCAATTCGGCCTGAACCATACTCGCCATTCCTGGGGCCGGTAGGTCGCCTTGAGTTGAAGCAACGGCTAACATTCCTACCTTTTCTCGATTCAAAAATGAACGGTCAAGACACTGTTGAGCCGCATGAGTCGCCATGTCAGTATTGCTGTGTGTCGTCTGTTGATGTTCATCAATCGCATAGTGACGTGTTTCAATTTTGTTCGCTTTTTGGATTTGAACACGAAGCGATGATGGTTTACCATGGACGGCTCCTAAAATGTTCTCAACTTCTCCAACTGAAATCGGTGGACCGGGCAAGAATGAACCTGTACTGGTGATGTAAACGGTCATGATTCCACCTGCGGCTTACCATGTTTCTTTTCATATGAGTAACAACGCCACCATTCTTGCATGTAAGGGAAGACCACGAAAATAGCCATAATCACCATGTAAGAAGTTGCATAGTTTCCTGAAGAGCCTAAAGGTTCTTGACGCCATTCAATGGAAAAACCACCACCCCAATTGAGCGTGGCTGTGTCAAGAAAGACATCCCACTTGCGTACAATAATGAGCAAGAGTAGGAAGAATGGGAGGGTTGCAAGGTAGTTGTGTGCATGAACTTCCCATATCGATATTTCTCGTTTTCCTGTTGCAAAATGGACATCGTAATGAGCAACGACTTCATGTGCGATCAAAGCAGCAAAACACATCAGCATGATGAGTACATTGACTTCAAAAAGAAGGGAAAGGACAAGAGGTATGCAGATCTGAACTCCCATAAGGCAATGGATGTATGCCTCTTTAAGTCCTGATGTTTTCTCAATCTCTGTCTTTCGGTGACACCACCAGTCAAGCATTCCCGCCAAGCCCCACAGAGGAAGCAGAACATACAATATGACATTGAGGACTAGAGTCGCTTCATCCATTGTCAAGCCTCATGCTTGCTATGGAGGTCCCTAAGTTAAAGGAATCTCCTGCACAGATGCAATGAACACTTGTTCGGTCGTTGATCAGGAACCGCACATCAAACAATCATCTGGTGCGTCAAGACTGCAGGCAATAGCTTCCAGACTGTCAACATCTTCGGCTCGCTCTGCAAGACCGCCAACGGTTTGGTCTTCTTTAGATTTGGATTCAAGGGTAAACTGAATAGCATCTGCTGCAGCTTTTGTTCGCAGATAATACATTCCAGTCTTCAACCCTTGGCGCCATCCGTAAAAGTGCATTGAAGTGACCTTTGCAGGATTAGCGTCAACCATGTGAATGTTCAATGATTGACTCTGATCGATGTATGCTCCTCGGTCTGCAGCCATATCCAAAACATGTTTTTGGCGTATTTCCCACGTGGTTTTGTAAAGGTCTCGGATGTGTTCTGGTATGTTCGCAATCGCCTGGATGGAACCTTTATGGCGCAAGATTTCATTCTTCATTTCAAGGCTCCATAGGCCCTCACCGATGAGGTCTCGAACCAAATGGCGGTTGAGGACAACGAACTCTCCAGAGAGTGTACGTCGGACATAGAGGTTGGAGGTAAATGCTTCAAAGCACTCGTTGTTCCCAAGAATTTGTGAGGTAGAGGCGGTTGGCATTGGGGCAACAAGAAGCGAATTACGCATTCCGTGCTCAACGATTTCTTCCTTCAGAGAACTCCAATCCCAGCGTCCGCTGTGATCGTTCATTCCCCACAAATCAAACTGCAAGATTCCTTCGCTTGCTGGCGAGCCTTCAAATGTCGAATATGCCCCTTCAGCAATAGCTGCATCTTTGGATGCGGTACAAGCAGCATAGTAAATGGTTTCAAAAATCTCCTTGTTTAAAGCGCGTGCTTGCTCACTATCAAAAGGCATCTTGAGCATGGCGAATGTGTCGGCGAGACCCTGCACACCCAATCCAATTGGGCGATGACGCATATTGGAGTTTCGTGCTTCTTCAACGGGGTAATAATTGACATCGATGACTCGGTTGAGGTTACCCGTTGCATGGTAGGTGACATCGAAAAGTTTCTGATGGTCGAATTCACTGTTGCTTTCGTTTATGAATTTAGGCAAAGCGATGGAGGCGAGATTGCAAACTGCGACCTCGTCCTTGGCAGTGTATTCCATGATTTCTGTGCAAAGATTTGACGAGCGAATTGTTCCCAAATTTTTCTGGTTGGATTTGGTATTTGCCGCATCTTTGTAGAGCATGTACGGTGTTCCTGTTTCAATTTGAGATTCAACAATCTTATCCCAAACCGTTCGGGCAGGGACCGTTTCTCGCGCAAGCCCACGTCGTTCTAAATCTTCGAACTTCGCCTTGAACTCATCACCGTAAAGATCTTGCAAACCAGGGCATTCGTTCGGACAGAAGAACGACCAATCTCCGTTTTGCTCAACACGCTCCATGAACAAGTCAGGTGTCCACATAGCATAGAACAGATCTCGTGCACGAAGTTCTTCCTTTCCGTGGTTCTTCTTCAAATCCAAGAATTGGAGGATGTCTGGGTGCCATGGTTCAAGGTACACTGCAATGGACCCCTTGCGCTTACCGCCACCTTGGTCCACATATCGTGCTGTATCATTGAACACACGCAGCATAGGTACAATTCCATTGGATGTCCCGTTGGTCCCCTTGATGTAAGAGCCCTTGGAGCGGACATGATGAATGGACAATCCAATTCCACCTGCAGATTTGGAAATGAGAGCACATTGCTTGAGCGTATCATAAATCCCGTCCAATGAATCGTCTTGCATGGTCAACAAGAAACATGAAGACATTTGAGGCATAGGAGTTCCTGAATTGAACAGAGTTGGAGTTGCATGGGTAAAGTATCCCTGGCTCATGAGGTCGTAGGTCTCAAGGGCACGCGGAATATCGTTGTAATGAATACCAACTGAAACACGCATCAACATGTGTTGAGGGCGCTCTGCTATTTCCCCATCCAAACGAAGAAGATAGGAGCGTTCAAGGGTCTTGAATCCAAAGTAGTCATAATAATTGTCTCGAGAATAATCAATGTGGTTGTTCAAAATTTCAGCATTCTCCATAATGACGGCGTAGACTTCCTCAGAAATTAACGGTGCATGCTTGTTGGATTCCGGGTCAATGTATTCACGCAGATCGGTGATTACATCGGTGAACGTATCCTTAGTAGAACGGTGCAAATCATCAACGCAAATACGAGCTGCAAGACGACTGTATTCTGGATGGTGGGATGCGAGTGATGCTGCAGTTTCTGCGGCAAGTTGGTCAAGTTCACGTGTTGTGACACCATCGTACAGACCTTCGATAGTGAGCTTGGTAACATGGCCTGGATCAACCCATTTAGAGTTCAAACCTTCAGAGAGTATGGTTAATTTCTCAAGGATTGCATCAAAGCGCACATCCTCTCTTTCGCCCTTTCTATTTACTACTTGCATGGCCATGTATTTATCCTCCTAATTCGGTCTGTGTGAGTGCGTGATAGGTTCCTTTGTTCGCGTACGGTTCAAAAGTCTTCGTCTACTGAGAAACGCTGTTGGACGCTTCCAAGGGATGAGCCATCCATGACACCGGCCTTCTGGTATTCTGCGACTCGCTTTTCAAAGAAATTTGTTTTTCCTTGCATGGAAATCATTTCCATCCATGGGAACGGATTTGTGGCATCATAGATCTTGGAGCAGTTCAACTGTACCAAGAGACGGTCTGCAACGAATTTGACGTATTGCTCCATTAAATCCGCATTCATTCCAATCAAGTTTACAGGCAATGCCTTGGTGACGAACTCAATCTCGATTTCAACCGCTTCAGCGATAACCCGACGAATGACATTTTCGCCAGCCCCTCGCAACAATTTGTTGTGCAACAGGCACGCGAAGTCACAATGGAGTCCTTCATCTCGAGAAATCAATTCATTGGAGAAGGTGAGTCCTGGCATGAGGCCGCGCTTCTTGAGCCAAAAGATCGCACAAAAAGAGCCGGAGAAGAAGATGCCTTCAACCGCTGCAAAGGCAACCAATCGCTCAGCAAAAGAACCTCGCTTACGAGACAGCCATTTCATGGCCCACTCGCCTTTTCTCTGTACGGATGGGACCGTTTCAAGTGCCTTGAACAAGTGGTTCTTTTCTTGGTCATCGTTGATGTATGTATCAATGAGGAGCGAATAGGTCTCTGCGTGAACATTTTCCATCATGATTTGAAATCCGTAGAAGGCTCTTGCTTCAGGCCAGCAAACTTCATTCGAGAAATTCATAACGAGATTTTCATTTACGATTCCGTCGCTGGCTGCGAAGAATGCAAGAATATGTTTGAGGAAGTGCTTTTCACCATCATTGAGGTTCTTCCAGTCTTTGAGGTCCTCTGCTAGATCAATCTCTTCAGCAGTCCAAAACGAAGCTTGTTCCATTTTGTACATTTCCCAGATATCATCGTGTTGTATCGGGAACAGCACAAAGCGGTCAAGATTTTCCTGAAGCATCGGTTCGATATGCTCCTTGGAAAAATCTACTTCAACTCCATCGTCTTTACTACGTTCTATGACCATGCTATGTCCCCCCGGCTTTCTGTGTCGCGCTGGATTTTGTTTGCCGTCCTATAACGCCTATAATGATACCTCTCATAGTCGGATGACAACCATAGGTTTTCAGACCCTTTACTGAACCTTCACGCACCTTCTCAGTCCATCGTTTAGAATATTCCCCTCGCATTGTTATAAAACACTCAAAATAGTGTAAAAAAATCACAAAACCACCTCTATTTCCACTGCAAGCCCATGTGGGTAAAATCTTACATCATCCCAACAGTCAAAAAGCGATGTATTGTCACCTCGGATATGGAGCAGATTTCTCTAACAGTTCAGTTCGCCCGACTTGACGACCGCGCCATCCTCCCGACCCAAGGCTCCGCTCTTGCTGCTGGCTGGGACATGTACGCACTTGAGGACACTGTTGTGCCTAAGGGCTCATCGGTTCTCATCCGCACCGGTTGGGCTGCAGCCATACCTAAAGGGTGGGAAGGGCAATTGCGCTGCCGTTCATCCTTGGGAAAGAAAGGAATGATTATGCCCAACGGCATCGGTACAATCGATGCAGACTATCGCGGTGAATTGATGGTGCTCGCCACATGGATCGGCGAGGGGGACTCATTTTCCATCAATTCTGGTGAGCGCGTAGCACAGATGTTGTTTGCTCCAGTCCCCAAGGTCACGCTTATTGAAACAACCTTGGACAAGTTGAACGAAACCGAACGAGGCGACGGTGGGTTTGGCTCCTCCGGCAAATAATAAACAAAGATGAGGAGAGGAAGAGGCGTGATTGATATACGGGATATGGGGATTGTACCGTATACAGATGGTTTGCAAATCATGAAATCATTGCAAACTCAACGAATCAATGAAGAAATCCCCGACACACTGCTCATTTTGGAGCATGAGGAAATCGTTACAATCGGGCCGCGTGCTCGCAACGATGGAAT
The DNA here is from genome assembly GCA_002726495.1 of Methanobacteriota archaeon. Lineage (GTDB taxonomy): Archaea > Thermoplasmatota > Poseidoniia > Poseidoniales > Poseidoniaceae > Poseidonia. The sequence continues at coordinate 27,695 of PBTH01000055.1, forward strand.
TGCACCTCCACTTGATTATCCCACGCACCCGGTTGACCGAGGCGGTGGATTAACCTGGCATGGGCCTGGCCAAATCGTATGCTATCCCATTTTCAAATGGGGACTTCGTAAAAATGAAGCGTCTGTCGCTGAAATCATCAGCAAATTGGAAGAATGGGTCATCAACGCACTTCGTCAATGTGACATAGAGGGTCAACGGGACAAACGAATGCAAGGAGTTTGGGTTGACGGGCACAAAATATGCAGCATTGGACTTTCGTTCTTACGGTGGGTGAGCAGACACGGATTGACCATCAATGTCGCCACGCCAACAGGGCGAGTTGAAGGCGTTGCTGGATGCGGTCTCGATACCGACACAACCACTTCACTGTTAACGCTGGGATACAATGTGGAACCAGAGAGGATAAAGCAGGCATTGCTGACTACAATGAAAGATTCCCTGTTCAACGGTTCTTGAGGTAATCCTCACCGTACCAAGACCACTGGTCCAATGTCCATCCAGGGGGCAACCCTTCTGGAGGAATCGGAGGGCCTGAGGGAGTTTGTACTGGAGGAGTCGGGATCATAGGCATCGGCAATTGTGCATTTGATTCAAAGGGAATTGAAGTTGGTTCACGATTGCGACGTTGCGCTGCAAATCCGATTACACAAACTGCTACGATACACAGGATCGCCACAATCAGTAAGAGTTGTTTGTGCGAGTCATCGGCATCATTTGAAGCAAATTTCGCAGCATCCTTAGGATGAGAATCTCCTGCATCAGACCAGCCGTCGCCATCCGAATCGAGACAACCAATGCGATCTTCGGTAGATGTTCCAGCTACCTCTGGGCAATCATCGGATTGATTCGTCCCCGGCTGATCAGGGAATCCGTCTTCATCACCATCCGACCAGAACCGTCCATCCTCTGGATAGGCATCAAGATACCCAGTCCACCCATCACCATCATCATCAGGACAACCGAGACGCTCCATTGTAGAGAGGCCGAAAATGTTCGGGCAACTGTCGGGTAAATTCCCATCTATATCGTCGCCGTAACCGTCGTTATCGCTGTCCATATGCTGAGTTTCATCATCGATGAAGGCGTCATTTAGGTCAGACCATCCATCGCCGTCAGCATCCAAACAACCGAATCGGTCCTCGGTAGACATACCAGAAATCAACGGGCAAGCGTCACCTTGGAACCCATCAACAAGGTCTCCAAAACCGTCCCCATCTCCATCAGCATGTTGGGAAGATTGTGCAGGGAATGCATCTGCTCCATCATCAACAGACCAAGACGGGTCTGAATTTGACCAACCGTCGCCATCAGCGTCATTGCAGCCCTTCCTGTCTTGGCTGGAGGTCCCTGATTGGTCTGGGCATTGGTCACCAGAAATACTGGTAGAGTTGTCTCCATAACCGTCACCGTCAGTATCAATCCATTGAGTGCTATCTGTAGGGAAGACATCGGTGCTGTCGCTGTATCCATCTCCATCATAATCTGAACAGCCAATAATTGAACCGAGTGAACTGGTTCCAAATTCCAAAGGACAATCATCGATTTGGTCTGAGAAACCATCGTTATCGTCATCAACATCTTCTCCAGCATCTTCACATCCATCTCGGTCAACATCGTTACCGATGTAAGATACAAAGCTAACAGGACTCATTGGACACAGGTCAGCACCTGCTAGAGAGAGCGTACACGTCCAGTAACTGCTGATTTCATTCGCATCACAGATACGGTCATTGTCATCATCGAGGTCTTCTTGCGCATCCTTGCACCCATCTCCATCATAATCTGAAGTGATGTTTGAAGTCCATCCGAGATTACCGGTAGAACAAATATCTATAGAGTCGTACATTCCGTCGTTATCGTCGTCTGAATCTTCAGTGGAATCAGCACATCCATCCGTGTCGTGATCCGTTAAGTTCGTCGAGATCCAGGACACATTGCCCAGAGCGCAAGAATCGCTCAAATCCAATATTCCGTCGCCATCATCATCATCATCGCATGCATCACCCAGCATGTCTCCGTCATGATTGGCTTGATTGGCATTTGGAATGTAAGGACAATTGTCAACTTGATCACCAACACCGTCTCCATCTTCATCCATGAATGGGTCGATGCGTACGACTTCATCTTGGCCAAAATCAACATAATACAGATGTCCGTTCGGTCCGATTTCAAGACCCATAATGTAGGATGCTGAGGTCTGTATTGAATCAAGGGTCGTCGCAGATTTACCGTTTGAACTCAGTTCAAAGGCAGTAATCTTTCCATTACCGTATTGTGAAACGAACAATTGGTCGTCCTCAAGGACGATGCCTGAGGGCATGTTAAGGCCAACTGCAAGAACACCCCACTCGATACCGGTGATCGATGAATACTCTTGCAGAGGCTCCAGACGTGAAGGGTCATTCATGATGTTCTGTGTGTTGAATGATGTATCATCTGTGTTCACCCACAGGACTCGGTTTGCACCAGGGTCAGCGATGTAAAGAATACCAGAATCTTTGTCCAATGTCATGTGCCCGGGGACGCCCATGATGTGAGTAAGTTGGACCTCTGAATATCGGCGAACGATGGCATCAGAATGGTCGTCTTGACCCGTGTCATGGTCTTCTTGGAAGTCGTAATAGACCAATTCCTCGTAATATCCATCGTTGTACCAATAGGCATTATCGGAATCGTGGGCGATTCCAACACCGTATGGAGATTCATGATTCATGTCGATGTGGCTTCCCAAAAGTCCGTTACCGTTGTTCTGATTCTCTACAGCAAAATGACTCAATGATGAGGGCCACAAAGTTGGGCCCATGAAATTGTTAGGGGACGCTTGCCCGCAGAATGTATTCGCTGTTTCTTGGGCCGAGCCCCACTGCCAATCAAATTCAGGATGGTATGCCCCAAAGGCGATAGCACTTACTTCTTCCAAGAAATGATTGCGATTTGAATCTTGACGGTTTTGAGATGTTTGGTTGTTGAGTCCTGTGTTTTCAACGATGGTAATGCTGTCAGTATACTGGTTTGCAATCCAAAGTTCGTTGGCGCGCCCGGGGTGGAATTCAAGGTCCCTTGGATTGGATAGCGCATCAGAGGAGTCGGCTATGACCGTTTCATCAAAGCCCATTCCAAATTGGTCAACCAGAACCGATTCTTTAGCAGCGCTAGCGAACGAAGGTATTGAAAAAAGCAAAATACTCAACATCAAAAAAGCCGCTTGCTTGCGAGACATGATGACGCGTCCAACAAGGCCCATTTGATACCTTGTGATGATAGCGTTACATTTTACACGTATTCTAGTTAGAACTATTTCTCTGATAGTTCTCCGTTTATTTCCGATTCACAACGACATATTTGTTTCCGCTGAAGCCACCTGTAATCAGAGAAATGACGGCACTGATGCCAACACCGATTCCAACAAGGATAAGTATGATCCCACAACAAAAAGACTGGAAACCGTAATCTCCTTCTGTTTCACATCCACGGTCTGACCCCCAATTATCAACCCAGATTGGCTCATCACACTCTGTTGAAGTATCATTAAAATCCCCATATGCGCCTTTGAACAAGACCAAACCCCCGAGAAGAGCACCCAGTGAAACAATCAAAAGAACAAGACCTGTTTTTGAAGTCGTGTTAAGGGAATGGTTGACCTCAAATACTTCCCCTTCGGAGGTTGTTGATTCATATTCAAATTCCCCGTCACAATAGGGACAATGAAACAAACCTGATTCTCCATGTCCTAACTCGATATTTTTATCACAATGTGGACACTGGACCTCAACCATGTCTCACACACTTACTTTCAAGAAATAAACTTTCAGCCGTCGCGTTAGCAATGATTCATGGTGGTCCCATAACGGGGGCTATTCAATGAAGTGGTCGCCTAAGGCAAGAGTGAATGATCGTTAGCAAGACTATGATTTATTCAATCAATAGTGCACGGTAAGTTTCCGTGGTTCAAGGGTCTCTTCTATTCGGGCACGCATAGCAGCCGCCTCCATTGTTGCACCACGCATTGTAGTGACAAAGGGTATGTTGAGTTCAACAGCTAAGCGACGCATCATGTTTCCGTCACGCACGGCTCCACCTGAAATTGTGGGTACATTGACAATAAAGGAAACTTTTCCTTGCCGCATCAAATCCAAGGCATCGGGATGTTTTCCCTCTGCAATTCTATAGACGGTAGTCACAGGCACATCGTGTCGGCGAAGCGCATCGGAAGTCCCTCCAGTAGCATAGAGCTTGAACCCGAGGGAAACAAGTTCCCGAGCAACGGGTACGAGGGTTTCTTTGTCCTCGTCTCGAACGGTGAGATAGGCACCTCCAGAGGTCGCCACGGGTACTTCGGTAGCAAGTCTTGCTTTGAGATAGGCTAAATCTGCTCGCTCATCCGAACCGTATACTTCGCCGGTTGATTTCATTTCAGGACCTGGTGCAGGGTCAAGTCCACGGAGTTTTATGAAGGGGAAAACAGGTGCTTTGACACAGACTTGACCCGTAGTCCTACGAGGAATCGTCTGTGAAGAAAGTGATTGACCAATGGTAACCCTTGCTGCGATTCTTGCAAGTGGAAGGCCAGATGATTTTGCAACAAAAGGAACGGTGCGAGAAGAACGTGGATTCACTTCTAAGACATACAAGTCATCGCCTTGAATCGCAAATTGAATGTTGAAGCATCCTTTGATCTTCAAGCCCAGGCCGATAATCTTAGTTTGTTCAGCTACTCGTTCAAGCATATCGTCTGAAATGTTCTGAGCAGGAATGAAGCACGTTGAATCACCAGAATGGATGCCTGCTTCTTCCAAATGTTCCATAATCGCTCCGACGAGTACCTCTTCCCCATCTGCCGCAGCGTCAACATCCAACTCCGTTGCATGCCCTAGATATTCATCCACAAGAAGCGGCTTATCAGGTGCAAGATATGCATCTCGCAAGTATCCATCGAGTTGTTGTTGATTGGAGAGAATCTCCATGCCCCTGCCACCAAGAACATACGACGGGCGAACCAATACTGGATAACCGATTTCATCTACCGCGGCCCTCAAATCATCGGCAGTGGTACCGGTAGCCCCACGAGGCATTCGGAGCCCGCTCCGGCGAGCAAAGGACTCAAACCGCTCTCGGTCACTTGCTTCATCAATTGCGTCACAAGAGGTGCCCATAATTTCTAGATTCAACCCTTTCAAGCGAAGGTCTGGCAATCGCCCCTCCAACGGCAAGGCAAGATTGATGGCGGTCTGGCCTCCAAACTGAAGAAGTATACCGTGTGCTTGTTCTCTGAGAAGAATCTCACTAACATACTCCAAGGTTAACGGGTCGAAGTAAAGCCTGTCTGATGTGTCAAAGTCAGTTGAAACCGTTTCGGGATTGTTGTTGATAATAATGGCGTCCTTACCCGCCTCACGAATGGCTTTCACCGCATGTACGCAACCATAGTCAAATTCAATGCCTTGTCCAATACGGATCGGACCGCTGCCAATGGTCACCAAACGCTCTTTTGTTCGCTCCTCAAGATTCGGAAGGAGGTCAATTCCAGTCAACCCGAACGGTTCGTATGTAGAGTAATAGTAAGGTGTTTTTGCAGCAAATTCGGCAGCACATGAATCCACCATCCTGTAAACAGGATGGAGTCCCAATTCGTGCCTTCGCCGCATAACAGCATGCTCATCTTGTTCGGATGCTAACGATTTCAATCCCTCGGGTGGGAATCCTGCAAGAGCGTCAGCGATGTGTGCATCGCTAAATCCATGGCTCTTCCAACGACGGAGCTCTTGCGCATTCAGTTCCGTTGGTGATACGCCTCGGGCGGTTATTTCCGCCTCCATCTTCGCCAATCTCTCAAATCCATAGAGGAACCATCGCGTGATACGGGTGATTTCGTGGACTCTTTCTACACCCCATCCACGCCGAAGTGCCTCAAGCACCGCACCCATTCTTCGATCGGTAGCAATCCTGCACCAGTCAACAAGCGTACTGTCTGGAAGGGGCTCATAGGCACGCTCAGACATACCTTCACCCTCTGATTCATCTGCACGAGTTAACGGGCGAGGGTGCGCACAACCTTGTTCAAGTGAAGCCCATGCTTTGAGGAAGGCTTCCTCAAAATTGCGTCCAATGGCCATAACTTCGCCAGTTGATTTCATTGAGGTCCCAAGCGTTCTATCTGCTGTTCGGAATTTGTCAAAGGGCCATCTTGGAATCTTGACCACACAATAGTCCAATGTTGGCTCAAATGCAGCAGTCGTCCCCTCTCCAGTAATTGGATTGGGCAATTCATCCAGCGTATATCCGACAGCAATCTTTGCTGCCATACGAGCAATCGGATAACCTGTGGCTTTTGAGGCCAAAGCAGAGGAACGAGAAACACGAGGATTGACTTCAATGACGCGTATTTCACCCGTGAATTGGTTGAAAGCGAATTGAACGTTACAACCGCCTTTGATGTTAAGAGCCCGAATAAGGGCGAGGGCTTGATTTCTAAGGCGTTGATGGTCTGCGTCGCTAAACGATTGCAAGGGTGCAACAACCGTAGATTCTCCAGTATGAACTCCCATTGGGTCAATGTTTTCCATGGTACAAACAATGGTTGCGTTATCTGCTTCGTCACGCATCACTTCGTATTCGAGTTCCTGCCAGCCAAGAATTGATTCTTCAATCAACACTTGAGAAATACGAGAGTTTCTCAAACCAAGTTGAGAGATTTCAACCAGTTCACCAATATCCCTTGCAGTGCCTCCGCCCAGACCTCCCAGAGTGAAAGCTGGGCGAATCAGAATTGGCCAACTGCCGATTAATTCGGCTGCTGCGATGACTTCGTCAATGGTGTGGCAGGCAACGGCCTGACTGATTGGAAGTTGTATGGATTCACAAACCTGATTGAACAACTCACGATCCTCTGCTTTGTCAATGGCATCCAAATCTGAGCCAATCAACTCGACATTTAACCGCTCCAACGTCCCATTGTGAGACAATTCACTTGCAATGTTGAGGGCTGTTTGACCCCCCATTCCCGCCAATAAGGCGCATGGTCGTTCTTTTTCCAAAATTCGTGCAACGGTATCTGGAAGTAAGGGTTCAATGTAAACAACATCAGCCATTTCAGGGTCATTTTGAATCGTTGCTGGATTGGAATTGACCAAAATCACACGATAACCGTCTTCTCGCAATGCCTGAACAGCTTGTGAGCCCGAAAAATCAAACTCGGCTGCTTGGCCAATTTTAATCGGCCCACTCCCAAGGACGAGAATGGTTTCCAAATCATCACGACGTGGCATCATTCATCACCTTCCAAATGTGCGTCAACGATGGCTCTGAACCGAAGAAAGAGGTGGGTTGCATCGTGTGGTCCGGGGCATGCCTCAGGGTGGAACTGAACCGTAAAGCATGGTTTCCCGATCACGTCCAATCCTTCGACAGTACCATCGTTAGCATTGACATAGCGTACTTCAATGTCCGCACCATGTTGGTTTGCAGAAGCCGGGGAGAAGGCCCCACTTGGATGAGCAGCCAGCATGCCATCTTGTGGATGAGCGACTGCAAATCCATGATTTTGGCTCGTGATAGCAACCGTTCCGTCCTTAAGGTCAACAACGGGTTGATTTGCACCCCGATGGCCGTAGCGCATCTTGTATGTTTGCAAACCCGACGCGAGCCCCATCAATTGGTGACCAAGACAAATTCCCATGACTGGAAGGCCGTCCTTAACCGCCTCTGCCAATGTATTGCGTGCATCTGTTGCTTTTCCGTGATGTGCAGGGTCTCCCGGACCATTTGAGCAAAACAATGCGTCGATGTTGTAGGTCTCTTTGAGTGTCGTATATCCGATGTTTGGTGGACACCAAACTACATCAAAATACATGCATAGATGGCGTAAGATGTTGTGTTTCACACCACAATCAAGAACTCCCAATCGGGGTTTTCTTGAACCCAATTCATCGGTAGCGCCAGGATTCAATTCAATTGGTTCGTCAATGGAAACTTCATCAACAAGGTCCTCCAATTCTGGAGAAGTTAGTGCCTCCAACTTGGATTTCAATTGCCCTTCTTGGCCAAGCGGTCCAAATACGCACAATACCGTACCCAATTCCCGAACACGCCGAGTGATGGCACGAGTGTCAATGTTCTGAATCCCCGGAACTCCGTGAAGTCGTAGCAAGTCATCGACCGTCCCAATTGAATTCCTGTGGTCCGGTTGATGCATTGCATGGCGCACAACAACACCTCGAGGCCAGACTTGTTTGGATTCAGAGGTTCCTTGATGAATGCCATAATTACCAATGAGAGGATATGTAAATGTCAGAACTTGACCCGCAAAGGATGGGTCGGTAAGGGATTCTTGATATCCCATCATGCCCGTAGTGAATACCAATTCACCAGAACCAAGTACATTGGCTCCGAAAAGGTCACCCTCATACCTCCCTCCATCAGCAGTGAGGAGGACTCCTGGACCGGTTGCCCCTTGAGGAAGTTCTGTCCCGTTTAACAGGCCATCAGCAGCATCTCCGATGTCCAAAGCAGAGGGGTTGTAGAGCCGATGTGTCGCCGGAAGTGAACGCCCATTTTGGAGTTCGCTTCCTAACATCGTATTTGGTCGTCAACGGATACCCATAATGATTGGGTGTGACTTTGATTGATTCGGATGGGCAAAAATCAAGGCATAAAGTAGCATTTTTAACGATTCAATGTAGTAAATAGATAAAAACTTACTTGTGGTTTTCTCGTTCTTTATCATGAACCGACTTTCCACGAGCGGAAGGCTCGATTACGAGACGGGCATTTGGGAAGTGTCGCTCTGTACCAGCATCACCAAACCATGCTTCCATGAACAAAGCCAAAGCAGCAACTTCCGAATGAGGTTGATTGCCCACTGCCACATTGTACTGAGCGTGTTTGAACACATCTCCAGGCACTTTGGCACCTCCAACAATAAGGACAATTGGGCGGTCACGGCGAATCTGTGGAATCACATCACGGTAGGGTTGGCCATACATGGTGAGATGAACGGCCACACCAGGCTCGCCGTCGCCTGCATCTTCCTCAACAAAACGCTTCAACCAACCCATAGAGCCTTTGATGTGCTCACAGGTCATTTCACCTCCAAAACGCTCGTTTACAGATTCTATGTTGTCGAACAATTCCTTATCTTCATCTCCAGCCAAAATAAAACGAGTACCTCCAAGGGCCCTTGTAACCAGGGCAAGATGGGTGGTAATTCTAGGGTCACGACCCTTTCGGTAACCCAAACGAAGGACGTTAAACGGCGTGTCTGCCATGGTTGGACGACCGGCATCGCCCAAATGAGCGTAGCGGCTCATTCAATCTTCTCGATGATGGCTTCGGTTGATTGCGAATTGTCCCCAATTCCTGTGAATTCATAGTCATTGGAATCAATAAAACGAATCAACCAATTGAGGAGCATAGCGTTGACGAGGAGATTTGAGCCCATTGTCATCCCACCCCAAAGTGCGCCAAGGCGGACGCTTCGCCATAGGCCTTCTGCGGTTGAAAGACCATCGGATCCAAAGAAAGACCCAAGGAGAGGTTCAACAACATACAACCCTGCTAGAATAAGCATACCTCCTGCTGCAGTGGAAGGGAATATTTTGCCCATGTCACGGCTGAATTCAGTGAGGATTGCTGAAAGAAGGGAGAGAATCATAACTGCAAATGCAACCTGTGCAAAGTCAAGACCAAAGAACACTGAAACTCCTTCGCCCATGTTGTCATCTTGTGAGTAAATACCAAGCCACCAAACCGCAACCATTAGAGTGATCAACATTCCACCCAGTCGAGATGTACTGGCTGCCTTATCGAATACTTCTTGCAAATTACGAGGCTTGAGGCGCCGGATAATGCGCTCAGCAAATTCGTAGTCACTCATCGATGCACCACCTCCAGATGCCTGCTCTGTAACCTCCGTTGGCGTGCTTATCGCCATGGGTTCACCCTCCGACATACGAGTTGCTTCTTCGTCACATCTTATGAAACCTGTCGCTTTGGAGGGGTTGATGGTGACCAACTCGCAGGTGTCTCAGCTCCGCCGAAAGCAGATTTTGAAGGGTCTTAAGAAAACACAAGGAATACCACACATTATGGGCATCATCAATGTTACAACCGATTCTTTCTTCGCAGGAAGCCGTTCATTATTGCCTGAAAACGCCATTAAAGAGGCTTTAGAAATGTGGGATTGTGGAGCGACATGGGTTGACATTGGTGGTGAATCAACTCGCCCTGGAGCGGAACCGGTTGATGAGGAAACCGAAACAAAACGAGTGGTCCCTGTCATTCGTGCATTGAGGAAGGCGAAACCTGAGGGTTTGATATCGGTAGACACTCGGCACGCATCTGTTGCAAAAGAAGCACTCTTAGCAGGAGCAGACATGGTAAATGATGTCTCTGGGTTGCGTGACCAGGCCATGTTAGAAACAGTGGCGCAGTGGGGTGCGGCGGTTTGCATCATGCACATGCAGGGCGAACCGGGAACCATGCAGAAACAACCCCATTACGAGGATTGTGTTAACGAAGTTCGCGGCTACCTCGACAAGCAAGCATCCCTTCTTATTGAACGCGGCCATCCTCAGGAACTCATCACAATTGACCCCGGCATTGGATTTGGAAAGACCCATGAACACAACATAGCCTTGCTCAATGCGGGAAGAACCATCGCCTCTCAAGGCAGTTCCAGCATTTTATGGGGTGTTTCTCGAAAACGTATCATCGGCCACCTTACTCAACAAGAACATGCAGATGAACGCTTGTACGGTACGCTTGGAATTGCTGCCGTGGCTGTGTCAAAGGGTGTTGATATCCTTCGCGTTCATGATGTAAAGGCACATATTGACCTCTTTGCAGCGATGAAACCGTTTCTGCCGGAGTTACAACCCACCAAGTAAAATCACGGGAGCGACCCATGCACCCGCCATGGAACCCAAATTGGTTAACGCTGTCACGAGGAGAACTTTACCTGCTGGATTTGACCAAAAGGCCGAGAAATCATCCAATTTCAAAAATTGTTGGAGGTCATCGGCTGTTGGTTCAGCAACTTTCAGTTGGACATAACCGGCAAACCATCCTGCCGCCAGTGCTGGATTGAGAGAAGTAATTGGTGATGCGGCAGCGGCTGTAAGAATCGCCAAGGGATGCCCACGAGCCAAGATACATCCTATGGCTGCAAAAACTGCGTTAGCAACCGTCCATATCGTGAAAAATCTGACCCAATCAACACCATCACCGTTTGCAACAAAACCGGCAATTATTGCGATCAATACAAGTGGCATGGCCCAGGGAATCATCCGAACAAAACGAGAACGTTGAGGTAGCGTGGCGAGTTCCTCAAGTTGTGAAGGGGGTGGTGGCTGAGCAAGTTGCTTTGCTACCCCTGAAAGATGACCTGCACCTATAACTGCGAGGACCTTTTTGTTGGAATCAAGCTCCAACAATTTCCCGGAGATATACGAGTCACGTTCATCGATAAGGACTTCTCCTGCTCCAGGAGAAAATCCCTTTAATTCATCCATCATCGATGAGAGGAGGTCTGTATCCTTTAGCAATTCATTAACATCGAGGTCATCATCTTCATCCTCATCTTCCAAGAGACTGGTGAGCAATCGCCACTTCTCTCGGAATCTCATTCGCTTCCAAGCCCTTCGCAATGTCACTTGTATGTCGCGGTCAACAAGAGCGATCTCACATCCGGCTTCTTCACCAACTTGAACTGCAGCAAGCAATTCTGCACCTGGTTGTTGGCCTTCGTCAAGACCCAGCTTTCTTTGTTCTGCAGAAAGCATTGATTGAAGCAAGACCATCGGGGCTTTGCCTTCTTTGACAACCTTCAGAAGTCCTTCCTTGTCCAAGCGCCTGTCGCTTACCAGTGTTTCATACCGGCTTTGGCACAATTCCACAGCAACAATATCTGGCTTATACAAGGCGATTTGCTCCCTAACCGCTTCAACTGAAGCAGTTGCGATATGAGCTGTACCTAGGAGACGTAGGTTGTCGTTAACATCAACAAGGGGGGTGTTCTCAACCACACGCTCACCTTACTTTCCATCCAAGTGGGTTTGCCCACGGGTTGTATTCTACCTTCAAAAGGAGATTTGAACATTCTCACGAACATGGGCTGCAACAGTCCAAAGTTCACGGCGCTCGCATCCTTTGAATCCAGCAACGATGTTGGTTGGAATCATCTGAATAGCCTTGTTGAAGTTGGTTGATGCAGCGTTGTAGAATTCACGGCGGTCGGCGATTTGGTTCTCCAAGGAAACAAGTTTGTTTTGCAAGTCCATGAAGTTAGCATTTGCTTTCAGATCAGGGTATTGTTCAGAGACCATATTAATTCGGGGAATCATGCCTGAAAGAATCCCTTCGGCTGCAGCGACTCCTGCGACGTCTCCACGACCGAGTGCACCAGCAGCGGCTTGACGTGCTTTTGCGAACTCATCAAAAATACCGGCTTCATGCTCGGCATATCCCTTGACGATGCTGACAAGGTTTGGTATCATGTCGTACCGTTGATTGAGCAAAATGTCAATGTCAGACCACGATTTGTGAGCGTTTTCTTCAAGACGAATCAAACGATTCCAAGTTGAGAAAAACCATATAATCAATATCAAAATCACAACTGCAGTGATACCAGCGACGACATACATCATAGTAGACATAACACTCGCTGTTGTTGGATAGTTATTGAAACCTTCTCTCAATTCCTCAAATCAAGGAGCAAGATGATGAACAACAACAGTTTGGGAGGAATTAGGGAACTTCATTCAAACAATGTTGCGATAAACAAAGGAGGAGAAAATAATGATTGAAAACGTGCTTATTTTCGTAGGGGTCTTTTGCATTGCCTTTGCCTTTGCACCGGTAGGTCTAGGCGGTGGCATGTTGTTTGTACCACTGCTTCACTATGTCGCAGACATGCCCATCGACGGCACCTTGTTAGCGATTTCATTATCCCTAACCGCTGTGGTAAGTTATGGAAGTGGGCTCGCCCACCGTAAGAAAGGACATCATGACGATGAGGCGATTAAATCTGCGCTTTTTGGCGCAATACCAGGGGCTATCTTAGGTGTTGGAATTGTCTCGTTGCTCGGAGAAAACCTCGATTTTGTATTCAAAATGGCCAGTGTGGTCATCCTCGTTTGGGCACTGATTAAAACTCGGAAAAAAATGTTGAAAGGAGATGTCAAGGAAGAAATGGAAGAAACTGGTAATTCTGCTTCAATCCATCATCTTAATCTTCGACTTGGAGCGGCTACTGGAGGAACACTCTCCTCTGTACTGGCCATCGGTGCAGGAGTCATCTATGTCCCTGTATTGCAACAAAATACTGGTTTGAGTACTCGGAAGTCTATCGGCTCAAGCCTCCACCTCATGATGGTCGTCGTACCAATAGCCATCATCACTCATCTCGCATTCATTTCCACATCTGAACGAGATGCTTTGATTGACCAGATCGGGATACTTTTCGTTCTGCCCATACTGACCTTTTTGGGCGCACGCTTGGGTGCTCAATTTGGAATGAAATACATTTCATCCCATAATATCATGAAAATCTTCATGGCATTAACAGCCATTGTCCTCATTCGTTACTTGTGGGACCTTAGCGGAGTCATTCGTTAATGGATTCAATGACCATAGCAATGCCTTGACCGCCCCCAATACAAGCGGTAGCAACACCATAGCGGCCACCGCTGCGCTGCAATTCGTATGCAAGGGTGAGGACCAAACGCGTCCCAGTTGCTGCAAGTGGATGGCCGATTCCTACTGCTCCACCGTTAACGTTGACCTTTCCAACATCGATTTCTAAATCCTTGATACAGGCGACTGCTTGACCAGCAAACGCCTCGTTGATTTCCCAACGGTCAATGTCATCAACTGTGAGGCCCGCTTTCTCAAGGGCCTTACGAGAGGATGGTACTGGACCATAAGACATAATGGCAGGTTCCAATCCAACGATACCCCAAGAAACAATTCGGGCAAGCGGTTGGTCGCCGTCTTCCTTGGCCTTGGAAGCAGATTTGATGACCACAGCAGCAGCGCCATCAACCACACCTGATGCATTGCCAGCTGTAACGAAGGATTCCGGTCCAAACGCCGTTGGGAGGCGAGCAAGACTTTCCTCAGTGGTGCCGCGAACGACATGGTCTTCGTCCTTATGTGTTAGAATAGTATCTCCTCGACGAGAACTAATTGTCACTGGAACCACTTCTTGCTCAAAGACATCGTTGTCAATTGAGGCAGCCACACGGGAATGTGAAAGCGCCGCAAAGGCATCTATTTCTTCACGAGTCACGCTCTTTCGCTTGCAAAGTTCATCAGCAGTTTGAGCCATAAAGAGGCCACAGGTCATGTCTTGGAGGTTGGTCATCATGTAATCTTCAACCTTGGGTGAGCGACCGAGTTTCCATCCTTCACGTCCTCCACGCATAACATGGGGCGCCTGTGAGAGGTTTTCCATGCCTCCAGAAACCACGGTTTTGGCCTCATCCAACATGATCATTTGAGCACCGGTAACGATGGATTGGATTCCAGACCCACAGATACGGGAAAGCGTAAGCATCGGAACTTCTTGAGGGATGCCCCCTTGAAGACCTGCATGCCGTGCACCATAGATGGATTGGGCACAGGTTTGTAGCGCATATCCCATCACAACATGGTCAACAGATTCTGGAGATGTACCTGTACGCTCCAAGGCTGCTTCAATGGCGATTCCACCTAGATTTTGAGCGCTGAGCGATTTGAGTGCGCCGCCTGTTTTACCGTCGCCACGCTTTCCGCCAACCCATTCACAAAACGGTGTCCGTGCACCGCCGACGATTACAACATCTTCGCTCATGGTTTAACGCAAAAGGGTACAGGTCATGAATCTCACTGTGACTAAATTAGCCAAAGAGAGAGCTATCGTCAAGACCATTGTTGCTCACCATCAAAGGAATCGCAACGATGAGTCCACACATGGCAGAACAAAATAATTCCACCACTACGACGAGGGCGGTTGCGCGTTCGTCTCCTACTAAGTCCGAAAGGCCAGCATCAGGTGCTCCAAAGTATGTTGACAAAACCGCAAGTGCAAATTGAGCGGAAACCACGCCGACACCAAGCCATACGCCTTTCTTTTTGTAATTGATGAGCAGATATCCTGCAATCCCAAATCCGATTACTCCAAGAGTAGTGCTTATTCCATCAACGATTCTCGCTGAAGTTGGGTAATCCAATTCTTCCCCAGTAAAGGGGTCGATGACTGGACCTGTAAGTGCTAAGAAGCCGAGTGAGGAAAATGCAGCAAAAAGAATGAGTATGATTCCGATGACTTTGGGGGCACTTGATGGGGGTCCAAGAAATATCATTTGGCCCGGAGGCATTTCTGCCATTCCAGTCAACATAGCACCGTTTTGCATGGAGGAAAATCCTGCAGAGATCGGTATGCTTTCTGGGGCAGAATCATCAAATGAAGGTTCTTTGCTTTCGCTTTCTGGCCCAACATCGTCCCAGGGTGAACTTGACTCCATGGTAGGTGCTTGAAGTGGACCTTTATGGTTCTTTTTTTAACCGCACAAAGGGTTGTGTTCTTGAAGCATGAACCCCTGCAAATACCAAGGGGGCCCGAAATGAACATTCTTGTTGTCTACAAAAAAAACTTCGAAGCGGTCCACGATGCAGGATTGATGGAAGTCAAAGAGGTTCTTTCGAGAATCTGTTCAAATGAGGATCTCGTTGACTTCAAACCCCGTGAACATGTACGCAGAGCAGACTTCATTGCTAGAGATTTGGTCATCGTTTTTGGAGGTGATGGAACTCTGACTTCCCTCTCCCACAACATCGATTCATCAACACCGGTCATGGGTGTCAACTCTCACCCCAGAAATGAAGACCCTGAGGGAAGCTTTGGGTTTTACATGGATTCATCAATCCTAACGTTTGAAGATGATGTAAAAACCGTAATGGCCGGAAAGGCAATCGTCAATGAACTACCACGATTGCAAGCGATCATTGATTCAACATCAGGCAATCGGTTTACAACGGACCCTGCAATGAATGATTTGCTCATTGCGAATACGCATCAGTATGCTCCCAGCAAGTACCACATGCGACGAGACGAACAACAATGCCTCCAACAGAGCAGTGGACTGCTCTTTTCTACTTGGTTTGGACAAGGTGCTTGGCTACGAAATGCAATGAGCCCCACGGATTTTAAGTCACTACGAGAACATGTTAACGGAGATGATGTAGGCAACCATTACTTCGTTCTCGCCCGAGATATAGCCCCGAACCAACGAAAAAATGAACCCTGGGCGTGGGCTGACT
Source organism: Methanobacteriota archaeon (assembly GCA_002726495.1). Lineage (GTDB taxonomy): Archaea > Thermoplasmatota > Poseidoniia > Poseidoniales > Poseidoniaceae > Poseidonia. The sequence continues at coordinate 43,992 of PBTH01000055.1, forward strand.
GGACTGCCTCACCAACAACAATTACCTCTGACATGCACCGAGGATATGTGGTCCCAGACGGATGGGATGAAGTTCATTTCAATCGGGGAGCCACCATTACTGTCAGTGCAGAAGCACCTCCTTTGCTGCTCTTAACCTTCAGGACAACACTGATGGAAAAATTGCAAAAACTGGAATCCACAGAGTAGCAGCGTCAAAAAATCATTGCCCTCGGCAACAAAGTGGTGTAAAAAGTAAACCTTTTAGACGATAAAAAAAGGGTAGGAGACTGGGATTCTTACGAATCCCAGCCTCCAGTTTCTTAGGAGGTGATCCATCTGCAGGTTCCCCTACAGATACCTTGTTACGACTTAACCCTCCTTGTCGAAGGCAGGCTCGAATACGCCATAAAGCGC
>PBTH01000056.1 GCA_002726495.1 Methanobacteriota archaeon
CGCTGGCTGAGTACAAGGGAAAGGAAGACGAAACTCGAAGCCACTGCAGCTACGCTTGCGACAACAAATTGCAAGGAGAGAAGTCCCGGTGTTCCGAAAATTAATCCGCCGTTCCGCTCCACGGTCTTGTGAGTACTTGACCAGTCAACAACATTTGAGACCCGGGCATCGGCTTGTATCTTTGAACCAAGGGATTCAAGTTCTTCTGCTGAAACACCGTCAACCCGTACAATCCAGTCGGTGGATGTGTAATTGTCTGCAGCGTCTTCCCCGATAAGCGAGCGCCACGAACTTTCACCGATGATAAGTGAAGAAGCAATGCTCGGAGCGCTGACTCCTGGAATGTATTCGTGGACACCCATGTAGTACATCTCGTCGGTGAATGGAGTGATATCAATACGAACCCTGCTGTTGGCTAAGAAAAACTCACTCACCAATGGTGGCGGAAATTCTGAGAACCCGCTTTCACAACCTGTGTCATTGGAATTGCTTCCATCCGGGCATGTTGTATTGAAAAGAATCGCTGAGGTAAGGTCCATGGTGCCGTTTGACCATGCGCCTTCCAGATTCGCATCCGTGAAGTTTACACCGTCAATACTGCCTGGACCGAACAATGTCACAAGAACTGTATTTGTTAGGTTGGCTCCGCTGAGGTCAGCACCGCTCATGTCCGTATTGAAGAGGAGGGCTTCGCTGAGGTTTAATCCTACAAGGTTTGAACCTGCGAAATTGGAGGTTGAGAGATCTGCTAGACTGAGATTTCGGCTGTTGAGATTTTGATTTGAAAGGTTAAGTCCAGACCAGTCTCGTTCCATAAGGGCAACATAACTCGCCAAGAGCTCCTCGGGTGTAAGCCCTTGATCGACTAAGCCGCCTTGAGAGAAATTGAACTCAGACTTTTCCCAAACGAAGGTGATATCCGCTGATTTGCCGCTAGAATCATCTTTCTTGAGAAGGACATCGTCGAGTTGATTTTCATTTCCACCTCGGTCTGAACCTGCAAGGTCAAGTGAATAAGCAGCATCTGGGCCGGCAGTGAATCCGCCTTGGGTGTAAGCAGCCAATGCCGGAGCGATTTCTGTTCCGGGCAATGCTTGTTCGCTCCACCTAAGAACATCCTTATTTCCATCCAGTAGAACATAGGTCTGCAATTTGTCGCCACCTTGGTTATCGGCAAGAGTGAGTTCTGGGACGCTTGTGACGACTGGTGTGACCGTCCCATCGGTAAATTCCTCAACCAATGAGGTAAGAGCCGAAGCATTGACACCTTGCTCCATGGTAATTTGAAGGTCTGAACCCACTGAGGCGTCAACGGTCTTTTCATCGACCAGTGTGCCCGTATATCCTTGAACCGCTGCGAGTGTAACAATGGACAGGGTCAAGAGCATAATGACGGCCAAACGATTGACTGATTCAGCCGAGCCCGAACCTTTCAAACCGCGCTTGACATCGTTGAGAAGTGGCGTCCTGCCGAGAAGTAACTGCATAATTTGTGGGCCTTTGGCTCCAATTCTTCCAAGTAAAAGCGCCCCTCCAATCCACAAAGCAAAGGGTCCGAAGATACCGATGAGGCCTTCAATAAAGAAGTTTGAAACAATACCGTCCTCGTTCACGTTCATTTCAAGCCATGTATCAACTACAGCAAGCATACCAAAGAGGAATGCAGTCCAATGCAACCAACGCTTTGGCTGTGCTTTTGTTGTGGACTTGCGCACTCCTTCTTCAATCTCGAGTTCGATGAACTCTCTTGCCCTCGTACGTCCAAACAGCAAAGCAAGGCCGAGCGTGGTAACAGCGGTAAATATGGTCGCCCCTACGCTCAAGGTTGGTGTAACATCAAAATCACCTGTTCTGAATTCCATAAATCCAACAGCAGATAGAACAATCGGAACCGAAAATAAAGCGAGTAGGTATCCAGCAAGCCATGCTACTGAAGACATCACGAAGAGTTCAAGCAAGACCATTCCTTGCAAACTTTGACCGTCCGCACCAATGACTCGGTGAATGCTGACTTCTCTCCGCCGTTGTTCAAGAGAGAGAACAAGTCCGTAAATCAACACTGCAAGAGAGAGAATTACAATAGGAATCATGATGATGTAATCAAAGATTTGAATCAAACCTAAGAAGATGTTCAGGAAGGTGATGGTTCCACTTACAATATCGGTGTAAAACAATTCAACACCTTCGTCGGTGTAATTTCCAGCCTGCACTCGTGTACCAAGGTCCTCAAGCCAATCCGCAGCGTCTGCCGTTGATGAGGTAGGTAGCTGACCGCGGTCAATGGTCACTCCGAGGTACATGTGGTCGTTGTCCATCAATGTGCCACGTTCGGATTCATCCAATACTTCCCAGGTGGTGAAAATTGGATTGAACGCCAGCGTCGGATTTCCAAAATCCCAGGGCTCGTAAATCCCCATAACCGTCAAGTTCTCAACCGTCATCATCATCCTGCAGTAAAGCATTTCGTTTTCTTCCGGAGTAACCTCGCCCGCACAATTCTCATCGGTAACCGTTCCCTCAAAGATGGTCGATTCATCAACCACATAGGCAAAGGTGAGGCTGTCCAATTGATCTCCTACATTCGCTTGTGCTTGACTTGCAATGGTTGAAGGGAGAATGATTCCTCGCTGAGCGCTCATGTTTTCTGGAGTGGGCCATTCACCAAGACCCGCGATAATGTTACCACCAAGACGGTCTGCTAACTCGCCGTCAAAGGCTTCGGGACCAAGGAAACGTATGGCTCGTTGGTCAGAAATAGGTGGACCAGCCTCAGCAGCCTCAGGATAATCAAAAGTAACGTTCCCCCAATAGGGATTTGAGTCATCGGTGATGGCACGCATCTCAAGAGGCTGAGCAACAACGAATTCAAAATTGAACAACCCGCCGCTGTGTATCCCTTGCCGGCCTAAAACAAGTGTACAATCGTTGAATTCTGTGAACTCCGTCAACAACTCGTCACAGACATTGGTCATGGTTGTGGTATTGTTTGACCATCCGGTGCTGTTCTCGTTACCCGGAAGAGGTGTACGGGCGTACTCGATCTTAGCGTCAAAGGGTTCAGAATCCAACGACTCCTCAAAAAAGAGTTGTGAGAGGCCAACGCCGTATGCAAGTACAGTTGTGATGACAAGAGATGCTAGGAAGACGCCTGCGATGACAGCAAGTCCGCGCTCCTTACCTCGCCACGCACCTTGAGCTGCAAGACGAAGACGGCTGGGCGTCTCCATAATGCGATGTGTGACACGGTCCACAATAGAACGAGCCTCTGGGAAATCGGACTCTTTGAGTTCAAGTTCTTCGTTGCTCATTCCTCTTCACCCCCTGCTTCATCCAAGCCCCATGCTGACCGGATATCGGATGCTTCAGTTTTCCCGTCATTGAGGAGCAACATTCGGTCTGCATTGGATGCAAGATCTGGGTCGTGTGTAACCATGAGAATGGAAATGGGGTTATCTTCGTCATGACACAACTCCTTGAACAAGGCCATGACTTCCTTTCCGCTTGCAATGTCAAGGTTGCCGGTAGGTTCGTCGGCGAGCAATACAGGACGATTGCCAGCAATTGCACGAGCAATGGCGACCCGTTGTTGTTGGCCGCCTGATAGTTGGTCGGGAATGTGATGCATTCTGTCACCGAGCCCTACCTTTTCTAGAGCGACGACAGCAGCCTTCTCAGCGTCTGATGCGGCTATACCAGAGAGCTCAAGCGCCATGGCGACGTTGTCAACTGCGGTGAGATTGTCAAGGAGATGGAAATCTTGGAAAATCCAGCCCACAAGTTCTCTGCGAACATCAACAACACCGGATGGGCCTTTGAGACCGTAGGTTCGCTCACCGAGTGTGATGGAACCGTCATCGCCTGCGAGAAGACCACCAATGATGTTGAGAAGCGTCGATTTACCAGAGCCGGAAGGGCCCATGAGAGCAACCATCTCCCCTTGTTTGATGTTCATGTCCACGCCCTTGAGGACCTGTAGTTTGTTTGAGCCCGAACCAAAGGCTTTGGTTAAGTTGTTGACCTTTAGCATATTCTCCACTCCGACCGGATATTTCTCATCATTTGAATATATCAATACCTGTTTTTCAATCAATCTGTATCATGCCTTTTGATGTGGACGAAATTAAAGAAGGTATTCACCAAAGCAAAGCGTAAAACACCGTGATTTCGTCACTGGTGGAGTTTAGAAAGGGAGTTCATTCAACCTTGCTAACGCCGATGGCGTTGGGGCCCTTTGGACCTTCACCGATTTCAAACTGAACGGTATCTCCGTCGGTAATCTCTCCGGTAATTTCGGAGATGTGGACGAAAAGGTCGTCCCCACCTTCTATTTCAATAAATCCAAATCCTTTTACTCGGTTAAACCACTTGACAGTACCTTGTGCCATATTGCTCGGGAAATTCTTCAACTACTTGAGTAGCGCAGTACCAATGTGGTTAATTTTGGCGAATTACGCTGTCTAATAAAAACGCCAAGGTCACTCTTTCATGCCTGAAGCGAGTTTCCATCCCCATGGAATGGACATTTATTCTTTTGAGGTGACAAACGATCATGGAGCATAGTCCAGGAACATGAAAATTCCAAACAGGAACACAAAGAGAGGGACAATCATCATCTCAAACCCAGACCGCCGGTGTGAAAGAACATCCATCTCGGTTCCTAAACTGATGACAGAACCTTCTCCTGTATCCGAAGAGGGTACCATCGTCACCAGAGCACTGGCTTCGGTTTCATCTCCACCCCAGACATCAAGATGTTCACGCGTACGTGGAATACAATCGCCCAAGATGTACATTGGATCTCCGATACCGATGGCAGCAACTTCCCACTTCCATTTTCCTTTTTTCCATTCTTCAATGAATGAACCGAGCGATTGTGTTTTCTTCTCGCCATCCCAAAGACTTGGGTCAATCAGAATTCCACCGCTTCCATCATGAAGAATAAATGGCCCCCCGCCGTTACGAGTTTCCTGCTTTTGCCAACTGCAACTTTCGCCATCATCCGTCTTTGTGCAGACATATTTGTAAGATGACCAAGACCAAAGAACAGTACCTTCCATTTCTCGCCCACCGACTTTGAATACAGGAGTTCCTGCGCTTGAGGGCCTCACTTGCCCTACAATCTCAGCTTGACCAACTGAAACACTTCGAATTGGACTCGTTGGTAAATCGTTGATGGTCTGAGACAATTTCGCTTGCTTGTAGGCTTGGAAGAACCACAACACGTTCACTACAGTAACGATAAGCGTCATGACCCAACCAACAATGGTGTGGGTTGCCGAGCCATCGCGTGCGCGCAAGTCAGCAGACAACCAAATGAAGCATATGGCAAAGATGAGCGCACCCAAACTGTAAGGCGTCACCATTGCCGGCCTTGGAGTACCAATTCTGCGAGGATGTTCCAGTAAAAGGGAGCCATCGCCTTCTTGTGCATAGATATTGGAGTATGATGTCGGAATCGGTGGGCACCCGAAAAGCCAGTCATCCGATGCTTGTCTCATCGGCCGCTTTGCTGGCCCTAAAATCTGTCCGTTTGGACCACAGTGTTGGAACGCTCTGCCTCCAGAACCCAATACGCCTACGGCAGATGTGACATCTTTCGAATTCAATTTGTTCTGCTTGCGAATTCTTCTCAAATCGTAGAGAAGTGAAGGTTGGGTGCTGTACATGAAGAACAAACCTCCGATGCCTGCAGCGAGAAGGGCCCAGCGGCCTGCATCCTCTCGTTGAGTGACTTCGGGCGGAGAGTTGTATTCATCCAGGCCACCTACTTCCGCCACAGACAGGAGTTGATAATATTCAATTGGATCATTTTGAACAAGCATGTATGCAACAAGATATCGGTTTTCAGAGTTGTCAAATCCATTTCCCTCAATATCTCGCTCCCAAGGACTGTTACATCCGGGTTCGAAAAATTTTCCTTCAGGATCCAACACTTCCGATCTGTCAAACGAGGTGGTTATTGATTCCCCGGCTTTATCACGAAATTTGAGGGTTGACTCTCGCTTCAATTCCAGACCGTAACTATAGTCGATATTTCCTTCATCGTCTTCGCTTTCATAACATCCTTCTGTGGCGATAACGCCTTGTTCAAGTTCAAGAGGAATCAAGACAAAGGCGGCTTGATTTTGTTGATATTGTGCTTGTTCATACCCTTCTTGCAGTGTTTGGAAATTATAAGATTCAATCTCCCCTATTTCATCCAATCTGTCCGCTTCGGATATTTGAGGAATATCCGGTATGGAAAGGCCCGCCGAATACATTGAATAGGCACTCAAAAACAAAATTGCAGCAATTCCATATCCGATGGCATGCTTCCAAGTTGGCTTGGGAAATTGAAAAAATCCATGGTCCAAGTCTCTGACATCGGGATGGGGGTCCATGACCTTTGAAGAATCCAATCACTCTTAATTCAATTCCCTTCCATTGGCTAACAAGAAGAGAAAGGAGGTGCCGGGGGCAGGATTCGAACCTGCGAAGCAATATGCAGAGGAGCTTGAATCCACCCCCTTTGACCACTCGGGTACCCCGGCTTCTTGGTTCGGGGTGATGCCTTCTCTTCTTGACTATTCCTCTCGCGAGATGTCCAGAAGTTCAAGCGGGCGTGGTGGAGGGCGTGAACTGAAGACAATACGTCGTATCTTCGCCCGTTGATAGTCCTCCTCTCTTTCCGACCAACGTTGACGCGAAACAAACAAGACAAGACCTGCTAGAACAACGGAAAGCATTGACAAACTTAACATCCCCATTTCACCGTCAGCACGATCACCGGTAGCCTCCTGGATATCGGCCAATGGAACTGGGATTCTAGGTGTTACGTTTTCAATTTCAACCGTCAAACCCAACCGCCCGGTCTTCCATGCTTCGACTTCCCAGACATAATTTGACCACTCACCGCTTGTAAGATAAAGCGATTCAGTTTGAAGAAGAGTTCCTTCATCGTCTCGAAGTGTTACGGTTAGGTCGCCATCAAGTAAACCCTCATTAGCAACGCGGATGAATACAGAGATATTTTCCCCTACACTTGGCCGGAAGGGGAGCGCAGAAATACCGGTGAAGGCCGGTTCAAATGCCACCCAGGTGATTCCTACCGTGAACGGGTCACTCTCGGTTCCCAATCCAACGAGAGGCCGTCCAGACCGGTCTGCTCCTTCAAACCAGACCACAAGTAAATCGCTTCGTTGGAGTTCAATATTGGTAGGTTTGAGATTTAATGTCGCTTCGTAGATGAATTTGGTATTGAGGGTAATGTTGAGTGGTACATCGATTTGCCCGCGCGTTCCTTCAACCTCTTCACCCATGCGATAAAACACATGATGGAGTACAATTGGTCCCGCTGGCATGTTTGTATCATCGCTGATCATGACCGTTAAAGGAATCTCTTCCAACGCGTCTGATGCTATGCCTTGAAGTGAGCCGGGAGCAAGAGTGAGTTGCGGGGAAAGGTCGTCAACAATTACGATGTAATTCAAGGATGAGATATTGTAACCCTCAAAGCCCTGGACATTGACATTGAATTGGCCATGATCACGATACATCGTGTTCTCGTTGAGGACAACATCAAACACGAATATCCCTTCATTTGAATGAGTGATGTTGCCGAATTCCTGTCGCTCCCCATCTGTCAATTCCCAAGTCAATTGACCTTGGATAGGGAGGTATTCAGTAAGGTATTCAGTACCCAAGTGAAACGCTCCGACCTCATGATGGACTCTATCATTTCTGTGGAACCAATGGGTGGTTTCGTTGTGTGAACCGATGGGTTGTGTCATGTCGGTGATGTTGAGCCATCTTAATTCCACAGCGTTTGAAGGAGTCCATTCCAACCGGTTAATCTTGGAGAGCCCGAGGCCCAAATCATTCCCTTCATCAATCACTTTGAGTGAAGGAATCCAGCCTCCTGATGCGAACTCAAACGTCGCATTCCAATCCAAGCGGAAATGAAATTGGACGAAAAATACCTGCGCCAGAGGCCGTTGTGTGATGGAGACTGTGGGTTCGCTCATGAAACATGTCATGTCGTACCCAATAACTGCGAATCTTGGCTCATAATTGATATTACAGTCTGCCGGTCGATCCCTCCCTAACAGGGCGAATTGGATGTTTTCAAGGGAATCAAGACCGTTGGCATCTGAAATTTCAAACTCAAAGGTGTGATTCTTACCAGCAAAGAGCGTTCCATTTTCAATGTCCATCCAGATATTGTCGCTGCTGATTATGGTATCGAAACGACGTTGAACGATGAAGGTAGCCAAATCACCATCGGCACCAAAATCACCACCGCCTTCAAGTGAGTTCCCACCCAAATCTTCACTTTCCAAAACAACGCTTACTCGTCCTGTATCACTGTTAAGTCCAACAGCATCAGACCAAGTGAGCAAGGGTAGGTCTACTTCAAGTTCAGTCCGGCCAATATTCATACTGATGTTTTCTTGCTTGTATTCACTCTGCTCGATCTCACCGTTGCCGTTTGTATCATCACGCGCTTCCATCCATGTCCATACGCTGAGTGATGATGAAACACCCTCGGCATCAATCAAATTGAGACGCAATGGAACATCTTGACCGCTGGTCCAAATGTGGCCGTCTGCAGGTACTTCTCTTCCTGAATCCAAAATCGTGAGCGACGTAACGGTAGGTGACATCGTATCAAAAAGGAAACGAACGGGAGTGAGAATAACGGTGCGGTCTTCGCTCGTGCTCGTCGCTGCTCCGAGTGGCCCCGTTCTACTGATGATTGGTTCAACCTCAAGCCATGTATTGCTGGGGAGGTTTTCAGACAAATCTGGCGAGATAAGAGGGAGAGAAAATCGGCCATCCAATCCAACTTCAACCGACCACTGCTGAGACCAGTTCACAACAGGACCGAGCCACTCATCTGGGCCGCCCGAGGTGTTTCTTGGTGGAACTGTGTGCAAGTTGATTTGAATCTCGGCTTCCCCGTCCTCAATCCACTGATTGGCGATGCCTTCCATTCGTACTCTGCCTTCGGCAATCATTGAACGATTGTCCGAAAGGTGGAACGGCCACAATGGATTTGTCCAATCATCCAATCGTCTTGACAAATCATCCGTGACTTGGAAATCGATGATTTCCATGTCGTTTTCAATCTCATTGAAATTTGTTTTACGAACAGAAATAACCGGCCCCGTCTCCAATCCGTCACTGTCTTTACCGTAGGCGAGGACATGAAGGTCGTCAACATCATCGAGAAGCCACGTGCTTGTTAGGGACCAAGTGACCGTGCAAGAGTTAAGATCGCAGACAACCGATGAATTTGTGCCATCGATTGGAGCAAGGCCAAAACCGCTCAAATGAAGGAATCGGGGGGTTGTGGCGAGGCGGTCAACCCTCACATGAAGGAAAGCATCCTCTACACGGGCAGTCGGTGAGAGGAAAAGGTCCACGCTGGCAAAGTCCGGTGCATCTTCTAAGACGTTAAGTGGATTGGCTCGTTGATGATGTGAAACGATGGTGATCGACTCACCAGGAAGCCAACGCGTGTGTGATAACGAGTCGATTGATTCAACCATAAGAGGGGCTGTTTGGGCCACCATATCGATCGTCAAACCTCCATCTTGTGTTGAGACATGGAGGGGGATATCCAGTACTGCACGCATATCGCCATCAAATGAAGCTACTTTGGCTTGATTGAGAAGAACAACGGGTATGTTGAGGTCCAATGTTTGAGCGGCATACATGTGATGGAAATCAGTGATTTTCAAATCGCCTTCACCAGCAAGTAAGACGGTCACCTGGCAATGGGAAAGGTTGGCATTTGTCGCATAGGGCCGCTCAATGACTTGATTTGGACAGGTTTGATTTGTTGTGTAGACAAAATTGGACGGTCCAGTAACGGTTGATTGAAGCGCGCCGTTAACGTAGAGGTCCACTGCGCCGGTAGTATTGGTAACCAAGATATTCATCGCAGTAACCGCGGAGGAGGCTATCGGATTGGTCGCAGGCAACACCGCGGTATAATTGAGAAGGACTGGGAGATTGTTGACGTGAAGCGATGGTGTTGGCTGCGTTGTATTCCAAAACCATGTTTGTTGGTCATAAGTCGCTGTGTGGAATTGCTGATTGAGTCCAAAGGTGGGAGATGCTCCTTGTTCTGGCCAATTCCAAAGTTCCAACGCATTTTGGCCGAGTTCTAGGCGTGGTGCACTCGGTGCAGAAACGCAGTCCAAACGTAATGTTGCACCTCTGAATACCTCTCCACCGCTTGCCTCGACCCGAATAGAATGAACGAGTTCTGGTAAGCCGATGTACGACATGTTGAGTTGATTGGTTCCACCGTCCGTCCCATCATAATGTGAACTAGCGAGTTGAACTCTTGTGTCAATCCAACTCAAATTATCGCCATGTGAGACAACCCTGTATCCCGAATGAGGGCAAACTGATATGGATGGAAGGTCGATTGACAGCGTGCCATTAATTTGGAGATATCCGTTGTTTGTTCGATTGGACTGGTGTTGTGAGGCACTCAGTGATTGCAGATATTGGGGGCCAATGTAGACCGTCGTTCCAACCGTCAAACTATGGATCAACGGTGTAATCAATACATCTTGCGTACTCATCCTTACACGAAGGTGAATGCTTGAAAACTCAAGAGGGTCAAGAGCCAAATGAATAGGGAATTGAAGACCTTGATGGCCGGCAATGGGGTCTCCTTGGACATCCAATATGTCAACAAGAATTTCGGTTTCATTCGGGATGTCAGTCCAACCATCGACCAAGCCGTAACCGTAGAGAGGATCCGGTGAAAGCGGTGGAGAGGTCCAAACGCCTTCACTTTCAAAGACGTCAACTTCAATTCCTGCATCATCGATGTACCATCCATCCGCTTCGATGTATGTGTCTGAGAAGAAAGAAAATCGTGCTCGAACGGTCATTGCTGAAAGGTTGGAGAGGTCCTTTGTTTTCAAATCAAAACCACGAGGGGCTTTACTTCCACCACACCCGCCAGCAACGTTGGAACCATCGAGGATGCCTTGTCCGAAAAAGGGTGAGTTGGTATTTGGAGTTGAGATTTGGTCATGAAACGAGGTGGTGTCGACGGGTATAAACCACCATGAATCGCCTCCGTCTGTAGAAATAGATACCGCTCCTCCATCCCAATTGGCCTCAGTGCACACCCATGAACGGAAGGACAGACGGGCTGTTGCATTCTCTGGAATCACATACTCTGGACTGATGAGATGAGTGTATATGTTGGGCTGGTAACTGGTTGTCAGATTGATTGCAGCTCCATTGAGTCCGGAATGGAAGGAACCTGGCCCATACCCCGAAGTATTTCTTGTCTGACCAATTTCCCATGCTTGAACTCCGGTGCCCTCAACGTACCACCCAGAAGGTGTTGTCAACGTTGATTCAAAGGAATCTACATCAAATGTTGGCCCGTTCATTCCGTATTGGTTGGTCCATTGCCATTCATTTGGGTCACCAGTTGATGGCGCAAGCCATCCATTGTTCCCTCCTGTTTGGCCCGCCGTTGGTTGCTGTGAGAAATTCGCAAGGGCTCGTTCCTGTTGAAGCGCAGTTCCACGGTTGCTGTAAGCTTTCATGTCGTCAATCATGATGCCTTCCCAACCCGACGCACCATTGCCACCAAATCCGACCTGTGAACTTGTGAGCACCACGAATTCAATGAGAGCTTGGCTGGCATTTGCATGGGTTGCAACATTGGCGGGCAAGGAATACATTTGAGGAACCCATCGATTCGATTCGTCCATGTAGTAGGTGCCCTGCCAGTTGAATCCGTTACCTGGAAGGCCTGGGAGGCCAGAAATAAGTTGCCAAGTACTTCCATTGTCGAGGCTGAGGAAGGTTTGCATGTTGTCGTTGAAACTGCCCTCAAGGTCCCAATTTGCCCAGAACTCTAACTCAACTGGCCCGTTCATACCGGACACATCAACCTCCACCCTCAATCTCCCGTACGCATCTGCTGCGTAGGCGCCGGTTTGATTGCCGTGGAACCACACTCCGGGAACATCTCCGGAATTGGAGAGGTTCATGTTGTCGAGGAACCATCCGCCACGATAGGATGTGTCTGAAGAGGTTTGGAAACACATCCTAAATTCAAAGGTTTCAGCTCCAGAAGGAATGTAGGAATCAAGTGAAAATTCGGAACTCAGCCACTGGTTTGATTGTCCAGACCATACCTGGGAAGGCGTAGTGGAAAGGCCCGATGTGTTCGTGTAGCCGCCAACAGGTGCAAGGGTTTGCCACGGGTTAAGGGTTGATGTTCGCCACTCCATCCAAGCAGCATCGGAATCCTCAAGCGCCAACCAATGGTCAAAAGACAGAGTGTAATTTGATACAAATCCTGGAATTTGAAATGACGGGGAGATGAGGCAACCGGTCATGTCTGCTTGAAGGTCGTGAGGGTGGACGGTTCCCACTACATTTTGTCCATCAACCGCAGAACTGGGAAGGGAGTGAGTGCTGTTCGTCGTCCAACTTCCTGGTTGAGTTACGCCCCATACTTCGTGATGAAGACCGGTTCCCCGCCAACCGACTGCGGTTTCAACCAACGTTTCGAAATCGGTGAGGGACGCAATGGATTGTTGAGATGCAAGACTCAATTGCCCTCCACGACCGATTCCTTGGGTTCCATTATGGGTGCCAAGCCAACCGTTACCCGACTCAATACCGAATGAATGACTTAGGTCACTGTAGGGAAGCCATTCAGGGCTGACCGACAAATTTCCGCCAGTAAAGGTCTCATTGTAGGGTATTGAAAGTGCATTGTTCTGTGAAAGGCTAACATTGGTTGCATTACCTTGGGGTAAAAACGTTTGAACTGTCGCTGGTTTTACAGGCTCATTGAGCGGGTGAGGCACCGCCCCCGTCCACGATGTAATGAGCATCATGAACGTCATCAAGAGAGCCGAACTGCAGTTTTGCAGCGAGCGCCTTGACGGAACTTTGGACAACACGTTCTTCCACCTTACATTATGTGGTGAGGTCGTTGGATATGAAGGGGTGTCTTGAACGCATCACCTGCGACCGGTCAATCATTGAAGAGAAGAGGGTTCAAATCCAGTCACCTGTACGACCTAACTGATGTCCTCAATTCGTGATCTCGATAGCGCACAAGCGCGGGAGATTGAGGAACAATTGTTCACGACACATCGGCAGCAATTACCAAGACATATGCCGGTCCCACTGCCCCGTCAAGATTTTTGGGAAATGATCCGAAGATTGCTTTCCAGTCTTGATTTGGACATCCAAGAAATGATGAGAAAGGGCGCAACAGATATGCGGTTACAAAATCTGCAAAAGCGTCAAACAAATATTCGCAGGATCGCATCAGAACTCGCTCGCAAACGAATGGTCGCCATGATGCAACATGCAGCAAGCCAGTCCCTTCGCGGAGCGGTGAACCCAGGGATGAATCAAGAACTCCCTGCTATTGATTGGCAGCGTCATGACCCTGCTGAAAAGGCATTTTATCATGCGCTTATACTCAACGTTGACCGGTTCAAAAAGGAAATCGACTGGCAAGGTATGCAACAAGGCATTGTTGGTGAAGTTCTTCGTAGCCCGATGACTCATGCTCCAGGAACAATGCAACTTGATGCTTTTCTAGGCGAAGGTACGGGCGGACTTACCTCACAACCACCCCCCGATTTGGCGTTTGAAGATGTGCTCCCTCCTCTTGGGGAGCCAGAGCCCGATGAAGAAGATAGATTGCTTGCCGAAGTTGAGTGGGCTGATGAAGAAGCATACCTGCTTGCCGAAACCATGGAAGCAGAACCCGTCGCTCAGCCAACACAAACTCAAGAAAAAGGCAAGCATGCAGCCGCGATGGAATTGGCCCCCTCAAGTGCACCGATCGCTGTCATTGACGAGCCGCCTGCAATGGATGAAGTCAAAACGAGCGAGGCCCAATCTGAAGACGATGAGAACGAACTTGTACGTCTAAGAATCCTTGAGTCTCTTCCCGAGCCTATCGTTGATGAAAACGGTGAGGAGTTGTCTTTAGAGGCTGGCGACATCCATTTCTTAGATACTGCAACAGCAACGTGGTTAACAGATGCTGGAGTTGCAGAAAAAGCTGAACTCTAAAGAAACAAAATGTACAACTGAACCTAATGGGGTTCACATTCACTCTTGAAGAGTTGTTGTCTCAGTTGACCGAGCGCATCGATATTTCAATGCTAACTGTATCAGGGATTGGAATCTTGGTGACCAAGCGAAGAGCGTTTTCATCTTTCCCAGTGGAAATGTCCATTTCAAGCAGGCGCTTGTGAACACGAAGTTCCCAGTGGTCGTATGTTTCACTGCCTTCGCCATCAGGTGCCTTGCGAACAGGGACTACAAGGTGGCGTGTTGGTAGAGGAATGGGTCCACGTAGAGTGATTCCTCCGTTGTCACAGATGGCTTTGATTTGGCCCGCAACTGAATCAATATCTTTGTGATTTTCACCAGTCAATTTGATTACTGTAACTGCGGCCATACTCTCCCCTCCTTGAATCAACGGTCATTGCTTGAGCAATGCTCACTTCTTGTCGATCTTTAGACAGACACCAGCGGCGACGGTCTTACCCATGTCACGGATAGCAAAGCGGGAAAGTTCAGGGAACGTGTCCATTTGCTCGATAGCCATTGGCTTGGTTGGCTGGAAGCGAATCAAACATCCGTCACCAGTCTTGAGGAAGGAAGGGTTAGCTTCCTTTTTGCCCTTGACGGTCTTCTCTAGAAGGTCCATGAACTTAACAGCAACTTGTGCGGTGTGTGCGTGGAACACTGGTGTGTATCCAACGGAAACAGCCTTTGGGATGTCCATAAGTTGAATTTGACCGACGAAGGTCTCATCGTGGCGGACAAAGGTTGGTTCGCTGTCTGAGTATCCTGCAACGTCTCCACGGCGGATGTCAGTTGAGGCAAGTCCACGGACGTTGAATCCGACGTTGTCGCCAGGTTCTGCCTTGTCGACCATGGTGTGGTGCATCTCAATGGACTTCACTTCACCGGACTTTTGGGACGGGTTGAATACAACGTTCTTTCCAACGTTGAGGACACCGGTCTCAATCTTTCCGACAGGCACAGTTCCGATACCAGAAATCTTGTAGACATCCTGAATAGGCAAGCGAAGAGGCTTGTCGGATGGCTTGTGCGGCATTGGAGTTGCGTTAATGGCTTCAAACAATGTTGGTCCGTTGTACCATGAGCACTTGTCGGACTTGTCGTAAACGTTGTCGCCGTTGAGAGATGATGCTGGGATCATTGGAACATCGTCAGGCTTGAATCCAGCCACCTTGAGAAGTTGTGAAACTTCTTCACAGGCCTTCTTGTACTTGTCTTCGCTCCAATCAACACCGGAAATATCCATCTTGTTGACGTGGACGATAAGTCCCTTAACTCCGAGAACTCTTGCAAGGAAAGCGTGTTCCTTGGTTTGGGCGTTAACACCATCGTTAGCTGCACAGAGAAGAACTGCGGTGTCCGCTTGGGAAGCACCGGTGATCATGTTCTTGACGAAGTCACGGTGACCTGGTGCATCGATGATGGTCCAGTAAAAGTCAGGAGTGAAGAATTCCTTGTGAGCAACGTCAATGGTAATTCCACGCTCTCGCTCTTCCTTGAGCCCGTCCATGACGTACGCAAGACCGAATCCGGCCTTACCGGCTTCAGCAGCGAGTTTTTCGTTCTTTTCAATAACGTGACCTTCAATATGGCCTGAGTCGAGGAGGAGACGTCCAACGGTTGTGGACTTTCCGTGGTCGACGTGACCAATAAATACGATATTACGGTGTGGCTTGCTTCTGTCTTCCCATTGTGACGGCATGGTAATTGCTCCTTAGCAAGCCTTCCGAAAAGCAACCCCTATATGAAAACCGCGACGCGTTCGATTTTCATTATTTGGTTCCTCAATGCCTAAAAAGGCAATCCTGCATCACTCTGAACCAAGAATTTCACCGTTATCATCAATACGATACAATCGAAGTGTACTCGTGGCTCCGCGCATGGCAAGTGGACTTCCAGAAATGCTGACAACACGCTCGCCCGGTCCAATTCGGCCCTGCATAACCAGCAATCGCACGGCCTCTTTCATGGTCTGAGAACCGCGTTCATGTTCCTTGGCAAGGACTGCGTCAACGCCCGGTAAAAGGCACGTACGCCGCAGTGCTCGCAATCGGTCGCTTACTGCAGTTACAGGAATATCGGGGCGGTATCCGGATACCAGCCTTGGCGCATTACCATGTTCTGTCGCCACAACAATACGAGTGGCTCCTGCTTCTTTGGCAAGTTCAACCCCAGCATGTGCCACGGCTCTGGTGGAGCGGAATCTCGCAAGAGCATTTGGCCTTTGGTCGTGAGAAGCAAGTCCTTGTTCGGTAGCATATGCAATTTTAGCCATGGTTTTCACTGTTTCAAGCGGGTATTGACCCGATGCAGTTTCTCCAGACAACATGACTCCTGTTGCCCCGTGACGAATCGCTGTGGAGACGTCGCTGACCTCTGCACGCGTTGGGCGCGGTTGAAGGGTCATGGACTCCAACATCTGAGTGGCGACGATGACGGGCATGCCTCGTTCAAGGGCTTTGTCAATAATTTCTTGCTGTGCCATGGGCACGTCTTCCAGAGGGATCTCAACCCCTAAGTCGCCTCTTGCAACCATTACAGCATCTGCGACATCAAGGATTGATTCAAGATTCCTCAGCGCCGCAGGATGTTCTATTTTAGCAACGATGGGGACATGCATTGACGCTGCTTTAACCGCAGCCTTGGCCGGAAGCAAATCCTCCGCAGTTCTGACATAACTCACCGCAATGTAGTCCGCGCCTTGTTCCAGAGCATGCGCCATTGCTCTCTCATCTTTTGGACCAATGGCTGGAAGTTCGACCAAGGTGCCAGGAACATTTACTCCCTTACGGCTGCTCACCGGTCCGCCGTCCTCTACACGGCATGTTACCGTGGAGTTCGGAGTCCCCGGAGTTTGGACAACGACCATGCGAATGAGGCCATCAGCAACCAAAATCGGGTCGTTGGGCTTGAGTTCTGCCGAAAGGCCACCGTACTGAACAGGTAGCGAACTTCCATCGGTGAATTCCATTTCGTTCAAACCGCATACCAATTCAACGGTTGAACCGGCTTTGAGCATCACCACGCCGGGAAACGTGCCTAAGCGCAGTTTTGGCCCGGGTAAATCTGCAAGAATGCAGGTTGGGCGGCCGATTTCGTCCTCAATCGAGCGAATCCGTTGATAGAGTTCAGTTTTGGTTTCGGGCTCACCGTGAGAATAATTGAGGCGGCATACATCAACTCCCGACTCCAAAAGTTGAGTTAGAAGGGTTCTCTCTTCGCTTGCAGGACCGATGGTGGCGATGATTCGTGTGCGACGCATGGACAACAACTCGTTTGAATTCTCACTTGTAGAAAAGACGAATGACAAACTGATCGATTTGAACATCATTGGCCTTGGCATTATGAACACTCAATGTCCACTCACCGTCTCCGTAAGGCGGGCCGTCATCTTCATTGTCCGGGTTGAACATATAGGAACTGATGGGGAGATGGATGCAATCTTGTTCACCGTCGCAATCTCCATCGTCTCTGGAGTCTGCGTTTGTTGAGCTCGTATTACTTGCCTCTTCATCCTCTGCATTGTAGGCATAAATTTCGACTTGGTTTCGTCCTTCGCCAACCACCCAATCATCATCTTCCTTGGGATATTCAAGTTCTGACACGAGTTTGCGAATGGTGTTTCCACTCTCCTTGTCAAAGACAATCGAGACATCAAAATCAATCTCAACGGGCTGTCCGTTATTTGAGGTGTTTCCACCGATTAAAAAATCCATCCAATAACCTGCATAATTAACGAAGACATCGATGGTTGTACTGTCCGTCATGCCGACGTCGTTAACGACGGTCAAACCAACTTCGTATTCACCTGGTGCAACGTTTTTCCATTCCACCGACTCACCTGAAAGATCATCGTCGTTTTCGCTGTTGCCATCGTTGTCTTTGTCTTCGTTAAGGTCCAAATCCCAATGCCATTCAGTAATGTATTGTGAAGGGTCGCCTGATTCCGATGAAGAGCCGTCAAGAGAAACGGTTGCAGTCTCCGAGATAGAACGATCCGTGTTGCTTTTTTCACGAGCACAAATCCAGAGAATAATGTCTTGTTGTTCATCGATGGAGTTGTCTTCACAGTCTTCGGAATCGTCGTATTGCTCAATGTTTGCGTTGGGTTCTACTGCTCCGGCTTCGGCGACGGTAACCGTGCGGACTTGTTCAGAAGTTCTTGAGCCATCTGAAACTTCAAGAGAAACATCGTAAGAACCCGCCTCGCCGTAAGAATACGTCGCGACGCGCCCTGTTGCATCGATATCGCTGCTGCCCACCTTGTCAAAATTCCACCGATAGGTGAGCGAACCATCGCTTGGAGTAGAGCTTGCCCCATCAAAGGTTAGTGTGTCTCCAACTTTTACGTTTGAGGTTTTTGAGACAGTAAATACAGCCAACACTTCATCATTTGAGGAAGAATCTTCGCTTTCAAAGATACAACCTGACAACACCGAACACAGCATCAACATTGAAAGTAAGAGGGGCTTGAACATTCTTCCCATGAAGGTTGGTGGTGGCCCGTTCATGAAAAGGGCTTCCATAAAATGAACCGGCCTAAAAGGAAAAAAGCGTGGCTTGGCGATTTCCAGCATAGAGGTCTTTTGCTTTCCAACCAAATACTTCGGTAATTCTACCTACGGCCGTTGCCAATCGTTCGGCGTAAAATTGTCCGTCATACCCCGAAACGCCACCGTCTTCCTCTGCCTCAAACCAAGGTACAACGGTCATCGGACGATGCGTGGCATTGACCACTACATAGGAGACCTTCATTCCAGAAGTGAAACCCAATCCGCTCTCAATACGTTGTCGGGCAACCCTAACTTGGGCCATACTATCTGGATTGGTATAATCCTTGGTAAAATCAACATCCCCTACCTCTTTGACCGGAGTTCGGACAATTTTCCCTTTGCATGATTTAGCGAGAATCAATTCCTTAGCGTCCACCTGTTTGTTCTTCAATGCTTGAACCCGTTTCAAAGCGTATTCGACCAAAGCCTCTCCTTGGTCGGCAAGAGCATATGAGAAAATTTCCTTCATGGTTGCTGTGAGGTAAGCAAACGAGTCGGTGCGTTGCGTTTCATATCCACGAACCAACATCTCCTGAGTAGGCCAAACAACTTGTCCGATGTAGCGCTTTTTGGCACCATGGCTGAAAAATACTGAAAGGCCTCGTTCAAACTCCAGTACAGCTGAAGCTTTGCTGAACCGCTGTGCAACTTCTTGACCGAAGGAAACCATTCCGTCCAAAGCCGCTTGATATTGTTCTTGCTTGGCCAATGCTTCTTTTTCTCCTTCGCCAATCGCTGCAAGGTCTTCCTCAGATAGATGGCTCGGTGCATCTTTTCCAGCAGGACTACGGACAAAGATTGAATCGGTGTCGGAATACACAACACCGTGGCCTTCCTCCTCCAATGCTGCGATGATGGTCTTGATATTCTTGCGCGCCCATGCGGTGATGGAAGAGCCCAAATCGCGATGTGTAAAACGGTAAAAACCACTCGCAAACACTCCATAAAACGAATTCATGAGAATTTTCACAGCGTATTGCATGGCGTCGTGAAACTCCATTGAGGCTTGGTCGCCATCTGATTTTGAAGACTTGAAGGCAGCTTTGTGTTGGTCCCGTTTTGCCATCAGCATTTCCAAGAGTTCAGGGACCAGTCCTTTGCGAGACGATTGATGACGAAATACTGCTTCAGTGGGAGAGACGTGAACCTGTTCGTTTTCTTGAGGTTGTTCCGGTTGACCTGGGTCAACTCGCGTCGTATAGCAGACGTTATGTCCAATCATAATGGATGGATACATACTCTTGAAGTCAAGTACAGCAATCCACGGATGGAGACCTGCCTCCACATCGTGAACATAACCGCCAGTGATTTGACCTTCTTTCGCCTCAGCAGAACCCGTCAGCGGGACTGCAATGTGTTTTGAATCTGCCAACCGTATGACCAGCGAATCAATCAGTTGACTGGTGCTGCCGTTGGCTGCTGTTTCAAAGGGAACCTTCGCCACCGAAGCAACCGCTTCCTTTCTACGAACGGCTTGGATGGCTTGAAGAATGTCAAGAGGAAGGGCAGCATCTCTTACACAATATTCCATGACCTCTGTGGGACGGGTTGCCCACTCATGGTCCATGTTTGAAGCATCAACGTCCATTTTGTGTTTGTCTT
The DNA here is from genome assembly GCA_002726495.1 of Methanobacteriota archaeon. Lineage (GTDB taxonomy): Archaea > Thermoplasmatota > Poseidoniia > Poseidoniales > Poseidoniaceae > Poseidonia. Next base: position 20,247 of record PBTH01000056.1, read on the forward strand.
CATCATCGGGAAACAACAGTGTTGCAACGAATGAGAGAGTTTCTCTTCTTGGTTTCAAGGCTTGACGGGCCTGCCACCAGGCGTCCATAACCGCACGGCCTGCGAGGTTCCAAGCGCGGTTTGTCTGCCGCTTGGGTACCAGTGCATCGCGATTGCGTTTCATTTCAGACTCAAGAATTGGCGCACGCCCCCATCCCAATAACTCCGATTGTGCGCCCCAGTCCTTTTTCCGAGTCAATGCAGCCGTACGATCCACAAGCCTTGGGAGGTCAAAATTGTCAATGTTATACCCGGTAATAATATCAGGGTCATACTGTCGAACAACCTCGGTAAGTGAGCGGAGAATAGAGGCTTCATCTCCCTCGTAAGAGAACGATTCCCGTTTGCCGGTCGCAATATCTTCAATCCATGCTGCTGCACACAATACCGTTTCATGCTCAATACTCGTCTCCAAGTCAAAGGAAAACAAGCGGAACGGAATTTGGAACGGCTCTGAAGAGCAAAGGTCTTTCACATCACATGTAACGGTGATATCGACCGGATAACGCCCTGCTCCTCCTGCCTTAAGCACACGTTCAACGGCCTCTTCGTCACCATCTCTAACATCAACACATTCCCCCCTAAATTGGATGTGGACTCCTAAATCTCCGTCGAGGAAAAGACGGTTGACAAATGGGATGTCACCTGAAAATACCCTCCAAGATTGCGATTTAAGCTGCTTCCTCAATGAAGGGACGTGAAAGGGTTGTTCAACTTCAACCGTCCATACCGGACGGTCTCCCAATTCAGTCCATTTGATAACAGGACCCTTGACGCTCATCACGTGTTCCATTTGCTCAATCTTAGCAATTCTATCGGCCAAAAAAGGAGGGATCTCTTCATCAGTGGCCCATGAACCAATCGGAGCGACTTCAAAGGTTGGCCGCTGGCCTTGAGCGAGCAGACAGATAGATCGCCCATCATCCATCCTTCCAAACAATTCCAGTACAGTTTGTGGGGAAGAAACTGCGGATTGTGGATGAGTATAGACTCGATAACGCCCTGACACCACCCCCATTCTGCCTTCCATGTTCTTGCCCCGCAAGGGTCTTACTCGCCAACCCCATTAGAACCCATCCGTGGTTGAAAACGGACGGAATGTCTCGCCCATCGTTGAACCCAAACATAGCGAGAGGAATGCTTGAAAGCCCAAGGTGCATGGCTCAGAACATCTGCGAGGGAAGATTATGGATGAATCATTTGATTGGGATAGCCTCACATTTTCTCTCACTCCAACAGAAACGATGTACATAACCGAAACTGAGGGCGATGAACCTTGGATGCCCGGACGTTTACAACCGTATGGTGACATTCCCATGTCTCCAGCAGCCGGTGTTCTCAACTACGGCCAAGGGTTGTTTGAAGGAATGAAGGCATTCCGAACATCAAAAAATCGAGTTGTGTTTTTCCGCCCCGAAGAGAATGCTCGTCGCATGCAACGGGGAGCAGACCGCCTCAAGATGCCTCCCGTCCCGGAATCTGTTTTTATCGACGCCGTGGAACAAGTCGTTGCTGCCAATGTCAAATGGGTACCTCCCACCGGTAAAGGAGCCATGTACGTCCGTCCGCTCCTGATGGGAAGTGGTCCTATTTTGGGAGTCGCTCCTGCTCCATCGTACACGTTTTTGATCTATACCACTCCCGTTGGCCCCTACTTCAAAGGCGGCGTGAATGCGATTGACCTTGTTATTTCAGAGCGCCATCATCGGGCGGCTCCAGGAGGCTCTGGTGGAGTCAAAGCCATTGGGAATTATGCGCCTGGAATGAAGCCGAGCAAGGAAGCAAAAGCAAAGGGATACGCCGAAGTCATCTATCTGGATGCTGAAACGCATACCTGCATTGAGGAAGTTGGAGCAGCGAATTTCTTCTGTCTCAAAGACGGTGAAATATTCACTCCTGAATTGACGGGAACAATTCTCCCCGGAATCACACGTGACTCCATCATTCAACTCGCTCGCCACTTCGGTTACAGCGTTCATGAAACGCGGGTTACCGCAGAATTTGCCATGAATGCTGATGAGGCTTTTTGTTGTGGAACCGCAGCCGTAATCTCCCCGATCGGCAGCATCACCCAAGGAGATTCAAAGAAAGTCTACGGTGACGGGTCCCCGGGTAAAGTGACCACTGAACTCTACGATGCGCTCACTGGGATTCAAAATGAGACCGCAGACGACATTTTCGGATGGCTTCACGAATTGCCTCAATGATCTCGTCTAAAGGCAACGACACTTGCCCCAACAGCACAAAGCGTCAAGCCAACCGATAGCGATGGAAGCGTGTCCTCGCTCATGTCTGAAACATTGAGATTTGTTTCGTTAGTGGTATTGTTTTCAATGGTGGGCGGTGCTGGCTCCACAATGATTTGTCCGACCATTCCTAACGCAGCGTGAGGTTCACAAACGAAATCGTACGTTCCATTCGTGCCCAATTCAAAGGTGAACGAATAATCTACATTCCGTTGCGGCTCTCCTGAGTCAAAAACTTCATTCGATTCAACCGCATTGTGGGGCAATGCTTGGCCGCTCCAAAAGAAGCGGACTGTGTCCCCTTCTGTTACGGTTACAGAAGACGGTGAAAAGCGGAGGTTTGTACTGTCAACGGTGATAATCACCTCGTCTGACTCTTCTTCTTCAGCAAGAGGAGTGAGGTCGCCTTGAAGTAGCATTGAGCTCAAAAGAAGAGCCAGCAACATTGAGAATGCCCTGCGCATGTTAATTTTTACACCCTTTAGGTTATCAATCCATGTTTCCAAATGGAAGCAGCGAATTGTTCACTTTTTGAATTTTGAACGCTTTTTGAAGCCACCAGGCCGTTGCTGTGTAGGTCCTTTTCGCTGAGAACGTGCCCTTCTATCCCCTGTTTGAGGGCCTTGTGTTGCTTGTTTTTCTGCTTGGTTGCGTTGGTCACGCTGCATTTGACGCCACTGGCCGCCAATAAGTTGAAGCAACTCTTCTTTTGAACCTGCACCTATTGTTGCCTTTGCACCAGAAGCAGAGACCCAAAGTCGGCCTTCCTTTCCATGGGGGCGACGAGGATGCGAGGTGTGCTCCTCACGTTTGATCTTCTTGAGACCAACTTGACGTGCTGCCATGAACAAACCCTCCAAGTTAGGCTTGAGAACGGATGAATCCTTTGGAACTCGACGGCCATTACGCCTTGAGGTCTTCATGTCAAAATATCCTGGCCAAACGCACAATCGGTCGGGGTTGTGGTCCATCTTCTCGCCTCATGTAGGGGTTGGGCCCCAGTAGATTTGAGGCCGTCGGTGGTTTCACTCGATGAGAACACCGTTGATTACGCCATCTTTTCCAGGACGGGAGGTAATCTTGACTCGGCCTTTATCGGTCTCAATAACCGCACCCTTGACCAAGATATTACGACGAACGTAGTTCGGGTCAGAGGCGTTTTCAACCACATTGTGAATGGAACCAAGAGTGGTTTTACCAGTCTTTGAATCGCTAATGCTGACTTGATTTGCAGCCATGACACGAACCATGGAGTTTCCTCCAGTTTTTCGGTAAATCTTTCGCTTGGGTTCTCCGACGAGTGCAAATTGCTTCTCAGTAGAGATTTCGGTTGAGCGCTTACCGCGAGCTTGTACTTTGCGTCCGCCGGACGGTTTGCGTCGTGAAATTCCATGCCATTGAGCCATTAAGATACCTCCTGCGTGATTGCCGACCTGCACAGGCTATATGAAAGCAACCCTCATTCACACCGCATCACAATTTCGGAGAGAACACGGTCTTGCGGACCTATGAGGCGAGCAACAAGAGCATCTCCCGCTACCAGTTGCGCCACACCAGAAGGAGTTCCCGTGAACAAAAAGTCGCCCTCCTGAACGGGTGCCCACTCGCACAAAGAATTGAATTGATGGTGAACCGGAATGGACATTTCGGCTAAAAATGCTGATTGGCGCAGTTCTTCATTGACCCTCAATTCTAACCTTAGGGCTGAACCTTCATCGTTCAATGACTCCCAAGTTCCTGTCCATTCGTTCCATTCGCCGATAACAGCACTGGAACGGAAACATTTGCCTTTGGCCCATGGCAATTGCTCGCTTCGCAACTGACTTTGTGCAGGCCGGTCTGTAAGATCAAGCCCTACAGCGATGGCTGCTGGCCGAGCATCCGGCCCGATTTTGACCACGCATTCAATTTCATGGTGCATTTCACCGGGATGTGCATTGACTGGCAAGGGGCCCGAGTCGTGAAGACACTGGTCAGGCTTGATGAAAAAAATGGGTTCCGCCAAGGGTTGATTCCCAAGTTCAAGCGCGTGTTTAGCAAAGGTACGTATGGTACACCACATGGCCATATCACCTCCAAGAATTGATTCCACATCAATATCTCTATGGACGAAGAATGATAACCGGTCACCTCAACATCATACCATGGCAACCGATTGGGCGATGAAAAAACGTAGGCCTGTACGAAGAAAACACATTGCTCCTCTGCTCAAAGACCTAGAACGTGATTTGGAAGTGGATCTCAACATCGATGGGGGATTTTTGGAGATGGCTGAATACGGGCCATGGATCATGGTGTTCGTTGACAAAACTCCAATTGTGATCGAGTTGAACAATGAATCTGGTGAGCGATGCGTCTTTCTTACCCTGCGCGGATTCTTGGACCATCAAGATGCGAAAAAATGGGTTGAAGTTGACCACGGTGCGATTCCATTTCTCATGAACGGCGCAGATTGCATGGTGGCTGGAATTCACGGTGCCGAAGAAAGTGTTGAGGAAGGCGACTTGGTTTGGATTCGTGACATGAAACACAAGCGCCCACTTGCTCTGGGATGGGCTTGCATGTCAAACGATGCTCTTGTAGCGGAAACGAAAGGGAAGGGTATCAAAACCGTTCATTGGGTTGGCGACGAGCTTTGGGAAATGGAATAGTTCCCATCAAGCCCATTAGGAAGATAAAAGAACGACCACGGACTCATTAAGTACATGGGTAAATCGTTTGTTGCAACAATGTGCTTGTTTCTTCTTCTTTCATGCACCGCTCAAGTTTCCGCGGCAGACGGCACTGCTGGAGAAGACATGAACCCCAGCGGCGATGTGCCTTTTGTTGTAAATGAACGAACCACTCCCTCCCAAGACGGCCAGTCGTGGGAACTGAGTATTAGCACCGATGGTGATGCCGCAGAAAACGGAACAACCTTCTCCATTAAGACTCAAATTTGCCTCAACAGCGGAATTTGTGATCCCCCAGTAACTCACGACATCACGGCCAAAGAGGGAACTTATGCATTGTCACTTACTCCGCCAAGCGATCACACCTATGTCAATTGGCGAGTTGAAGCGACCTATGCTGATGATTCAACTGAAACCTTCCCGGACGGTGATTGGTACAAAACATGGTCAACATGCTTCTATGATGACGGCACCTACGGCGGAAAGCATGCAGATGGAGACAAATGCGATGTTCCGGCAGCGGGCGAAAGTGGGTTGCTTCCGTTCCTCGGAATACCAATGACTGCAGCTGTTCTGGGAATTGCAACCATCGCAAAGAAGCGTAAGCAGAACTGAAATCAAGATCGGTGATGTTCTACCAATCGTTCGAGAAAACGTCGGTGGTCTTGATTCCACGAAGTGAAACGAACGCTGACTTTTTCACGTTTCGTTCCGATGATGCCGTCATGAAAACCTGGAGCATGTAAATCACTGGCAACCAACGGGAGATGCTTGCCCTTGCACAGGACGAGGCATCCGTCCGATTCTGCCGTTGCCGAGCCAAATTCAAAAACAACCTTACCAGCTTTTTGCTCACATTCAATTCCACCAGCGCGCATGAACCTCAACAAAGCCTCTAAGATGGCTGAACCGTCCCCTCCTTTTGGCGAATCAACCCCTCCGTAGGCGGAGAGAAAACTGAGTTCTGCTTCATTTTGCTCCATAAGATGGTCCAATCCGCGACCGTCTTCGGAATCCTTAGGCACGACCATTCACCTCAAACTGATTTTAGATGAGTCCAACCGACCACGCGCCCGTCGCTTGCATCTGCGACCAAAGAAAATTGATTGCTCCAACCATCTGAGTCCCAGTTTCGTTGAACATCAACGGTTGAAGCTCCTTTTACGTCCTTAGACAATTGCGTAATGTCTATGCCGAAAACTGTACCTGGGACAACGACAAGATAGCCCATTCGGGTTTCATCGTGCAGTGCGCCATCGGTTGTGAACAAGGCCTCAGTTCCTTGCAATGATGGAAATCGTTGTTGGTTCATCAACCGTAATTCCAATGCTTCAAGTGGAAGAACTTCTGGAATTGAGTCACGGTTATGGGTAATGGAATCATCAAAAACGCCCTTGTCAATGTATTCACAATTCAAATTTTGAGGGTCTTCGCCTTCAACTGAAAAAAGCACCCATCCTGCAGTATTGTCGGTTGCCACCCATGAAAGGTTCCATTCTGTCGCAGTACCGTTGGGTTGGTCAATGGCTCTCCATATGTAACCGTCGTTGTCAAGGGCTGAATTGGCCGCCGGCACTTCACCCATTTTAGAAACGCATTGTATCGCATCATCAAGAGGGTGGCTCCTGTGTGTGCTGTTATCGGGCATGTGGGTTCCATCAACTCCCCAATCAACCATATCTGCGTCGTTTGGATTGAGTTCGTTTGCTTGAGGCCTGTTGTCGTAAGAGCGACCTAATTCCAAGGCCTTTACTCCTCTTTGGAGGTATGTTCGTTCAAAGGTATGGTGGAGTTCAAGTTCTCCTTCAGGCAAGATGTAGTCAGACCCCAGTGATTCCCAACCAGAACAACTGTCCTGATTCGCTTCACTGCTGCTAATGGAAACATCAACACTTTGCTTGACAGCCCAAGGACTTACACCGTCAAGCCAAAGGTTCATCGTGGCGTAACCAAGACACAAGTCGCGAATGTCCTTGTGGCTTGCAGTTACCTTCCACATATTGGTCGAACCAATTTTTTCAGTACCAATAACCCGCCATTCCCATCCCTTATCAGAACTGATGCCAATAGCATCCTTGGTGATGTATTCATTGCCGAAGAATGTTGAGAGTTCAACGGGTTGGAGAATAACACCAAGCCCGGGTGAAACGATGTCGAAACTTCCGAGGAGGCCTCCAATTCCATAGCTTACTGCAGTTCCTTGATACTCTCCATCAAGAGACATTGAAAAATCCAGTTGTGTACCTAAACTCACTTCTTCACGAAGTTCTGTCCATTGTGTAACGGTGAGCATTCCGTTGCCTTCGCCCCCCAAGGAAGTGCTGCTGCAGGAATCTGAGCCAGGAATTGAACTTCGTACATGGCGAAATATCTCAAATTTTCCGGGACCGTTGAAATCCATTGAATTGGTACTTTCAACCGCAAGCCAATCCATACCTTGGCCACCTTTAGCACGGACAGCTCCAAGCCTGTCGTTCGATCCCTGGTTGGTTAATTCCAATGCCCCTCCATCAGTAATTTTAGCCTCGCCGCTTCCTTCGAACATCATTCTTATCTTGCAAATGTCATCTTCCGTTTCAATGCGGTCTGTGATCAATTCAACAAATTCTTCAGAGGCCATAAAACTGCCATCTGTGATTGCATATCGCATCTCATCGCCATAACGCAGGGAATCCGCAGTAAACGGCTCAAGTTGGTTGTTGAGATAGTACCAGCCGCCAGCTCCTAAAATCAAAACAGAAAGAAGAACCGCAGCGACCTGTGGTTTTTTGAGCATCTCAACGAGCGTCGTTGGAGATTCTGTACGAGAAGAAGAGAGTTTGGGGGCAGGTTCTTCTTTGGAAGCGGGTTCATCCTTCGAATCAACTTCATCTTCAGGAGAAGGCGCTTCAACCGTTTCAATGAGATCTGCATCAAGTATCTCGGCGTCAAGTATCTCTTCGGCCTTCGGCTCACTTGAAGAGACATCAATATCTTCGCTCTTTGAATCCTCATTTGAGACCGAAGGAGTGAGGGTCTCATCATCCTCAAGGGACATCATCACAGGTTCACTGTCCTCCGCAGACGCAACATCCTTCTCTGATAGGTCATCAGATGTGGTGTGGAAAGTTGCAGTATCCTCGTCAAAAACCTCGACCCCAAGTGTTTCTTTGTCAACCCCTGCATCCAACAAACGTTGTAACAATTCTGCCTTTTTTCCCGAAGCAGAAAGGTCGTTTAGAACGCAAAGAGCCTTGAGTTTGGCAACCGTAAGTGTGGTGGTTGCTGCATCGGCCATAGGTTTCCCTCATTCCACCGTGAGCATCTTCCCTTTCAAGGATGATGCTCATTTGTTGCTCTTATGCATCAATAACATGGGTTTTGTCCAGCGTTCATTCCTCATGTGAAACATAGGAACCGTCCGCATTTTGAACATAAACAGTTTGCTCATAGGACCCGTCTGGCATTTGCTTGAAGAAAAATCCATCTTCCGCAGGAATAAATTCTCCTTCCAAAGCTGCTGACTCTTGGACAGGTGGCGCTTCCTCTACAGGTTCAGCAGGAGGTGATGTCGGTGGCGCCGATGGACCTGAACCGGGCGGGCCGCTTGGGCCTGAACCAGGCGGACCGCTTGGACCTGAACCGGGCGGACCTGTCGGGCCTGCTGCCGCAAGTACCTTGTCTTCTGTAGTTTCATGCTCGCCCTCGAGAATTGCCCGAAGTGCAGTACCATGTTTTTGAGCGCCAACAAACGCAAAGCCAGAAAGCATGAGACATAGCAGTCCTGCAACACCTGCAAAGAACTGGTTCGGGTAAATCTTACCGGACACACTCATGCCATCACTCGCTTGACCGATTTTTGAACCCGTGGAATCAATATATTCAACGATCACGCAATAGTGACCTGGGTCAATTCCAAACTCAAACTCGTAGACTCCATCTGGGAGTACGGCAGTTGATGTTTCTTGATATTGGTACTCGTGCGACCCTCCATCCTTAGCAAGTTGCGTGTATTCGCCCAAGTTGCTTTGGCAGTCTTTCTGTTGAAGCACATAGACGCCAAGGTTGACATTTGCTTCTGATGGCGGTTTAGACGCCGTGACCTCAATCTTCATGGGGACATCAAACATGTCTTCTCCATCAAGAGGCAGCCCCCAAACCAAACCGATGTCCTTCTCAGCCGAGGATGTGAATCCATCATAATTTGCTGAAAAGGGCATTGGGAACAGTGCAAAACCAAAGAGAATCGCTGCGATTCCAAGATACATGAAGACGTTCCATCGTGCTTGCTTGAGGCGCCCTTCGCGCTCATCCAAACTCATTTCTTCAAGCAGTTCATCTTGGTCCTCATCGACTGCTAAAGCACCGGCTGCATCCAGTTCCTCTTCATCGGACATGAACCTCTCATTTCATCCGAGCACTTGAAATGCGCGTCCAATCATGGCGAGATAATGGCGACCGATGGTATCAAGAACGATTCGGACAACCGTGATACCATGGGTCTTCGTCTCGCTGTACTTAGCCGTGGGCCCCGCTTGTACAGCACCCGCCGGATTGTCGAAGAAGCTCGGAAACGAAACCTCCGCGTGGATGTTTGTGACCCGATGAAATTCTCATTGATGGTCATGGACGGTAGCGTTGATGTCCTCCATAAAGGTAAGCCGTTTTCCTATGATGCGATCATTCCGCGTATTGGACATTCGATCACACAACACGGCGTGGCTGTGTTAAGGCACATTGAACAACTTGGCATGTGGACTGCAAATTCGGGCCAAGGCATCCTCCAAAGCCGTGATAAATTGCATGCATCACAAATTTTGGCTCGCAATCGAATCCCTATCCCACGCACGGTCTATGTTCGAGACATATTGGATGTTGAGCAAGCAATTGAAGTCGTGGGTGGACTCCCTGTAGTGGTTAAAGTAACACAAGGAACTCAAGGCGAAGGGGTGTTTTTGAGACACACGGCCTACGAAGTACGCAACCTTGTTCAAGGTCTTCTCTTGACTGGTAAATCTGTACTGGTCCAGGAATACATTGCTGAATCCCACGGAAAAGACATCCGGGCCCTGGTTGTGGGTGACCGCGTTGTTGCGTGCATGAGGCGCAGAGCAAGAGGGAGAGAATTTCGCAGTAATTTCCACCTCAACGGCACGGTTGAAAATGTGGAATTGCCGACAGGCTATGCGGAAGCAGCTTGCCGTGCAGCACGTGTTCTCGGTCTGAATATTGCAGGCGTGGATTTGCTTGAAGGAAATCAAGGGCCTCTTGTCCTTGAAGTCAATTCCTCACCAGGCCTTGAGGGGATTGAGAAAGCAAGTGGAGTCAATGTCGCTGGTGCAATTGTCGATTACATCATGGAAGATACTGCCTTTGGTGAAGTTGACCTTGACCAACTCTTGAGAACTGTACCGGGGTCAGGTGTGCTTTCATTACAGCTTAGAAATCATCCAAAAATGGTTGGAAAACGTCTTCATGAAGTGTTCGCATCCATTCCAGTGTTCGCTCTTTCAAGGGGCGACCGTTTGGTTTGGAATCCAGATTCAGATTTACAATTGCGCTACGATGATGTCTTGGTTTGTTATGGGGAATTAACCGAATTACGGTCATCATTACGCCAAGCAATGCTGGGAGTTCCCCGTGAAGCACTCATGTTTGATGATGCTGTTGATGGAACTGAAGTTTGAGTTCTGGAGGCGTTTTAAAACGCTGTATGGAAATGTAGGAAGAACGATTATAGGCACAAAATGATAGCAGCCTGTATGGACTACGAGGCACTAACGCTGCTTGAGTTGAAGAAACTCTGCAAGGAGCGAGGTTTGAAAATCTCTGGTAACAAAGACGATGTCGTCATTCGCTTGATGGAATACGACGAACTCGCTTCGGGCCCCAGGACAGTCACCTATCAACCAGCAGGTTTGGCTGGCCCAATTCCATCGGTGCAGCAAATCGTTATGCCCCCTCAAAACAACATGTATCAAACACTGGGTACCTTCGTCATTTTGTATGCTTTGGTACGTATTGGTTGGTCAATGCTTTGGACCTTTAGCAACGATCAACTGTTAGGATGGTTGCTTTCTCCCGTTGGCTTTTTCATTGGCATGGGCTTATTGGTCGGTGGAGCCCTCATTCACCAGGAGTACAAGAATGGAATATTCCTCACAATGGGCGTATTGGTGGTCTCTGGAATATTGAGTATTGCCTTCCATGCTGAGACCATGGATGAAATGAACCCGGTCACACTCGTTTGGGGAGATACCGCGATGTTCATGACTTCGATGATGTGTTCGTTTTCATGCCTTGCAATCGTTGGCCTTCCCCTCCTACTTGGAGATGGAAACATGAAACCCGGTTGGCCTCCTTCATTACAGCGGATTTTTGATGCCACTGGCGGCGGAAATAAAAAGCGACAAGTCAGCTGTGAAAACTGCGATGAAAAACTGAACATTCCCTCTAATTATTCGGGGACGATTCAGTGTCCTGCATGTAAGCAAAACATGAAGGTTTGATTCAGCCCCAAAAACGACGGGTTCGGGCATATTCAACTTCAGCGCGATGAATGGCTTCAAGCAATTCGTCCTCGTTGCCTTGCGGGACCTTAAGCAACAGACGAATTGCAGTAGCCTCACCAATTCCTCTTCCCATCAAACAGAGAATGGCTTCTTTGCCGCGATTTGCTACGATGCTCGCATTTTTCATCATCCGATCTTGGTCCTTTTGGTCGTCTGAAGCAACCCACTGTTCGAGTGAAGATTGCAATCCTTCTCGGGCACAAGCAAGCATTTTCCCATTGCATTTCAAACACCGATCTGGCTTGTCCATACTCGCATATCGGGCAATTCGGAAACGGCGCACTGCGTGACATTTTAAACAGCAAAGAACGGCTCGCTCATTCGTAAGACGCAGTTTTAATCGCTCCCGTAATGCTGCATTGTCCCAATTCGGCAGAAGCATGTCGTCTTGAGTTCGGTTTGACAAACCAAGGGGTCCAGTAGAGGTGATGTGCAGTTCAAGCAATCCAGATTGGATGCCCTTCATGACATCGGTTGCCCCTTGAATGTCCATACGCTCATGGAATAATTTTGACAGTACTTCCTCCATCACGACCGTCCCGCGGTATTTCCTCAACAATGCTGGGAGGTTGATGCGACGAGGGTCTACTCCGTGCCTGAGGATTCCAAAGGTCTTGGCTACCTGTGCAAAGCGCCAGCGAACTTGTCTTGAGTTGGGTACTGTAATACTCAGCAATTGTTCAATGGCATCCGGAGGAGTTTCGGTGAGCCAAGAAACAATGTCTTCCGGGCGAACTCCGCTGGTTTGCAACGCGATTCGTGTTGATTCAACGATGAGCCTCCCCCAATGACCGGACTTGGTTGAAGCCATTGCGAGGAAGAAATGGCCCAACGCTTCGTTGATTTTGGACCCCTGGCAGATGTTGATGACCAATGCATCATCACGCTCTTCAATGGTAATCACGCGGTCTGTTGGAAGCTTTCCGGTTGAGTCCACGTGAGAGGAAATTACCTCAGCAAGAAGGCTCATGCCTTCAGAATCCAAGGGATAATCGCTCAGCCTCCCCTGTTGAGGGGTTACAAGTGCGAGAGGATCGTAATCTGGAGGTGAGGGTGTTGGCAGGAGCCCGATGTCGTTTGCAATTAACTGCCGCAAATATCCAACATCACGAGCAACTCCTGCTGGAACCGGCGGCAACTCACCCAACCACTGCGGCGCCTTTGCATGATCGTTGACTGGAGCAACCAGTAGTTCGGCCTGCTCAGGGTCTGCATCGACAATCATCCATGTACGCCCAGCGATGACAAAGCGTCTTGGTGTTCCATCTTCCTCCTCCCCTGAATCGTTGAGGGTCAATACAAATGCTTCATCCACGTTCCCTAAACTTCGTCGAGTGACTGCATCACGAACACGATATGAACGCTTATCGGGGATCATTGAAAGGTGATGAGAAACCCATTCACGAGTCCTACCGGCAGAAGAAAACCAACCGTTTGCAAAACGCTTCGGAACCTCAACAGTTCGTTCAATGAAACTCCGTGGAATCTCTTCATCGGGAATTGAATACAATGGCAGTTCGTCGGGCAACGGCTTGTCCGTTTTAGCCGCAGCTGCCTTGGCCACTTCGTAGATGGCTTTTGGCCAACGATACCACGGTAATTCGGAGGGGTTCGGAGTAAATCGTAACACCCATCGCTCAGCAAGAACCTGAAGAATCGCTTCGCTATCTGTACGATTCCAACCATCAAATTGGGAGGCGTTCGCAAGCATCTCAGTGGCTTCATCAATGGGTACTGCCTTGAAGCAATGGGCCATCAGAACCAATTGATTTGCAGCAATACTACGCGGTTGCTGCCGCCACTCAACGGGTTCTATCTCCCCAAGCATTGCCCGGCGAGCAATCACAGTGGATTCACTGAGATGGTCGGTATCCCAGGAAAGAAGATGCCCCCGCCCCAGCCCACCAAGACGGTGATCTGCCCGGCCAACCCTCTGCAGCATTCTATCAACCGATTTTGGTGAATGAAGTTGAACGATCCTCCGAACACTTCCAACATCTATTCCAAGTTCAAGGCTTGAGGTACAAACCAATCCAGACAAGGTGCCATCTCGTAATTCATCCTCCATCTGTTGCCGTGTTTCCGCTGCTAGCGAGCCATGGTGAACCCCTATGTTCAATTCCGGAGCCATGGCTTGAAGCCGAGTTGACAAGGTCTCTGCCTCACTGCGACTGTTGACGAAAACCAAGCAAGGGGCTTGAGTTCGCAAGATGGTGCACAACTGACGATAGCATGCATGTTGCCTGGGGCTAAGTGTGAGGTCAATGCTACCTATTTCGTCTTCGGGCAATGGTGTTGTTGATTCTACGGTGAGCTCCGTTTCTCGGTGACCCATTGCGATAATGGCTTTTCCATGCTGAGGAGAAAGCCACTCAGCAACTGCATCGGGATTGCCAACCGTTGCAGAAAGCCCGAGACGTTGAACAGGATGCCCGGTAAGTGCCTCAAGACGGGCCAGTCCTACGCTTAATTGCCATCCTCGTTCAGATGCTGCTAGATCGTGAACCTCGTCAACAACAACTGCCTTTACAGTTTTGAGCATCGCTCTCAAATTTTTCCCGCTAAACATCAGCTGAAATGTTTCTGGAGTCGTTACAAGAAGATGAGGTGGACGGCGGGTCTGTTTCGTTCGTTGCGATTGGGGCGTATCGCCGTGGCGAACATCAACCTTCAATCCTACAGCGGTTGCAAGTTCTCGTAAACGGCGGTCAATATCCCGATTGAGAGCCCTTAGAGGAGTAATGTAAAGGATAGAAAGTGGTTCCCAATTTTCACGAAGGCAGCGATCAAACAGTGGCAAAATACCCGCCATTGTTTTTCCCGAACCGGTTGGTGCGATGATGATTCGGTCTTCACCTTGAGTCAATTCAGGCAACACTAGGTCTTGAATTGGAGTTGGCTCCCATCCTTTTTCCTCAAGGGCTGCGGTGAGTGCAGGGTGGAGATTGGAAAATACACGAGACATACTCTCCCCACCCTTACAGAGAATGCCAATGCCTACCCTTCTTGAGGATTTGGATGCCCCCAATGAAGGCCGGTATCTTCATTTCAAGAGATTGACTAGGAAGATCATGACGGAGACGCTCCAGATAGCGACAATAGCGGTTCTCGTTCTTGGGACAATTCTCATCCTACGTTCGTTGGCCAAAAAAGACACTGTGACTGGTCATCTTGCACCCATGCTCGAATCTCAGCAACAAATCAGCGAGACCTACACTGTCATGCAGAACGAATACAAACAAATGAAGGACACCCTTGCCGATGTTCGTCTCGAGATACAAGAATCACAGCAAGGAAGAAAGGAAGTCGTTCAATTCAGCAGAGACCTTCGTGATGTGCTCATGAAGCCGAATATTAGAGGTGATGCAGGAGAAAAATTACTTGAAGAAATGTGCAATGACTTCCTCCCTGACTCCAAGTGGGAGCGTCAGAAAGTGACTGAAGAGGAAGCAAGCAGCCAACAAGGTGGGGTTGATGTCCTGATCAAAACGGGCCAACTCAATGTCCCTGTTGATTCTAAATTTCCACGTGAAGCATGGAAACGATATGTGAATTTGATGGAAGAATCGCTGAACGGGATGGATGAAAGCGAACAAAAAAATCACAGGAATAAAGTCAAAAAAGAATTTGCAGATTTTCAAAAATCCGTTTTAACAAAGGTAGATGAAATACAAAAACACATCAACCCTACCAGTGGGACTACCGACTTCGCACTCATGTTTATTCCAACCGAAGCCATGTATTATTCGGTAATATCGTCCAAAAATGGATTGAATGAAGAGAACCTCGTCACTCGTAAAGGCCAAACGCACCATCTTCTTGATGCAATGATCGCGGAAAATGTCATTCCCGTTTCCCCCTCGGTATTTTATCCGTTTATCAGCATCATTTTGGTGGGAATCAAAAACATGCAGGTCGTTGATAATCTTGAATCCCTGCAAAAGCGCTTGGACTTGTTTGAACAGAAACTAGGGACCTTCACGAGTTCATATCAAGACATCGGAGAAGCGCTTGAAAAAGCCACCAGTGCATACGAAGATGCTGGGAAACGATTTGAAGAACTCAAAGTAAATGCAACAAAGGTTGGAACTGCTCTTGATGAAGTCGAACTCAAAGATTCGCCGTTGCTCAAAGAATCAAATGAAGATTTGGAAATCCCCTCAGAATCATAACTGAGGTGATTCAGTGGCCTTCTTGCAAATTTGTGATTCAAACGGGTATCAAAATTCATACTAAAGATTATGACCTATACCGCTAACGTTACTGCATGGCAGATGATGCAATTAATGCGCTTTTGCCAGTAGCGGCAGTGGTTCACATCGCTCTGGGAATCATGACGCTTATTCTTGTTCGACAAACGACAGACAGGGAATGGAATGAGAAATTTGCAGGTTATATCATAGCCTGGATGATGATTATTCTTGGTCTAGAATACACGTTTGAAACCATCATTGATTTCAAAATTGAGCAATTTACCTCTCAAGATTTCGCAAATGGGGAATTCACAGCACTGTGGTTTTCTGTTTACAAATTTGGTGAGAAG
>PBTH01000057.1 GCA_002726495.1 Methanobacteriota archaeon
ACAAGCTCATAGTATATCGTTCATTGACTGACAAAAACAATAACCAACCAGGGGCAATAAAATATCTAAGCATACAATGATCACTCTAATCTTGTTGAAACATAAAAGTCAATGTGGCCAACTTGTATACTTGTGTGTGCAACAAAATTTAGTGATGTGGATAAGCGAATAGCATATGTTCACGAGGGGTTGTGCTAAACGCCCTTATGCATGAAATAGACATTCACAAGGGTTCTCAGTGGGCCGTGTTCGTCGCTACTCATGTACACACGGGCTTAACCAGTTCTTGATGTATGTAACAGCGACAGGATGAAACAGCAATATACACCGACATTGAGGCGACATCATGGAGTTGAGACCACTTGAAAATAAAGACATACTTGCCATTTGGAGTATCAATCAGGAAGGGCTCCCCGGTACGGGAGAAGTTTCTCACGATGAAATATCATCACTTCTTGGATTTGCCTCATATTCAGTTGGTTATTTCTTAGATGAAGAACTCCTTGGATTTGTGATTTGTATGCCGCCTGGAACAGAATATGCTAGTTTGAATTATGCATGGTTTAACCAACACTTTGAATCGTTTGTCTACGTTGATAGAATCGCTGTCTCTCAAAAGCATCGTAACAAGAGTATTGGGACGCAACTGTACAATCACGTCGTTGAATTCGCTTCACAAGGTGGTGTTCCTATAGCAGCTGAAGTAAGCCTCAAGCCCCCAAATCCTGGCTCGATGAGGTTTCACTCGCGATTCGCTTTTGATGAGGTCGGAGTGCTTCATCATGAGAACAAGTCGGTGACCATGCTCATGAGACATAGGACTCTCTAAATCCTAATTGCGGGGAGGCTTAGGAACAATCCTCAACCAAAGGATATTGCATGCATGTATTCGTGACGGTGATGAGAATGTTGAAATTGTCTTGAACAAATCCGAAGGTGCTTTCTCCCCAGCCGCGAGCTTTGACATCAAGTACCCATTCTCCTTCAGCGAATGTGGGATTGGGTTGGAGGCGATCTTCAAGAGGTGACGCATCAGCACTGACATCTTGCTCCCACACGATGTTGCCGTCCGCATCAGTAAGTGTTGCCCGAACATACCTGGTATTGTTGTCCGAAGGGAGGGTGTCCGAAAAAGAAAAACTGGCTTTGAAATAAATACGAACCTCTGTTGTTGATTCATCAACAATAAATGTAGACTTGTTCGTGAATTCATCAATACTGGCCACAGTAAAAGTATGAGCAATTTCAATTTTTGAATAATCCAAACTTTCGAATGCCTCGGGCCTCAAACTTTCAACCGTCTCTCTTGCGGCAATCAAACTAAGGCATCCAGACATGGAACAAAGCAACGCTGTTAGCAGCACTGCAAGTACTCGCCTTTGCCTCATCAAACCTTCCGAGGATGAAGGCCCCTATCAACTCCGCGACCGGAAGTTTCCGTTGATTTCAAGAGGATAAGGTTCCAGCACCTGTTGTCTGAATGAAGCGAGCACAAGGCCGAGCCACGGCGATGACGACCCCTATGAACGCTGACAGGCACTCAACCAAATCGTGCACCACAAGTGCTGCACTCAATGGCTCCGATTGGCAGATCTGCTCCACAAGCGCCACATTCTTCGGTTTCTTTAGCAGATTCCTTCTCGGCTTCGTCTTGCTTTCTTTGACGAGCGCTTCTGCGACGAACAGGTTTACGAGATTTAGCCTCTTTACGCTGTTCTTCTGCGGTCTTGGTTGATGCCGATAGAGGGAGGTCATCGTCTTCAAAGGTGAAGTTTGCAGTTGCTTCAGCAACCTCGTTTCCTGCAAGTGCAGAATCGGTGAGCGTCATGCCTACTGTGACCTTTTCGCCTGGAAGAACACCTTCCTCACCAGTAATCTCAAACAACCGTTCCCTTATTCCAGCATCGGATGCGCTCAGCTCACCATCGTCTGCTGCGAGAGAACGAAGTTCACCCTTTGAAGCGAGGATGGCGTCAATATCATGGTCAGGAGACTCATCACGGGATGATTTGAGAGTCGTAACAACCTGTGCGTTATAGGATTCAAGTTCTTCCTCAGTCATCTCTTCAAGGGCGAGCTCATCGGCATAGCGGCGGTCATATGCAGCTTCAACTTCTGCTTCTGCAGCTTCAATATTGGTGTCCCATTCTTCCTCAAGATGCTCCTCATCAAAGCCAAATTCTTTGACGGTTTCAGCAAAGTTCTGTGTTCCTGTGACAATACGGTCTTCGTCCTCTTCGGGTAGCGCAATGGTCTCTTTAACAACTTCTTTGCGCTCCTTGCGTTCTCGGCGCTCAAAGTAAGAGGATACGTCCTGTTCTGCTCCACAGTAAGCACAGTTTTCCAGTAGGTCAGGAATTGATTCACCGCATTCACTGCATTCGTGGAATTGACTTCTTGCCTTCTTCAGATTGAACGAACAATGTGGACATATGTCTTCAACTCCTTCGAGTTCACCATCGCAAGCTGGACAATAGTCAAAGATGTCACGCTCAACCTCTTCCTCTCGTTCGCGGGTGAGAAGGACGGCTGCCACCAAGACGCCAATGAGAATCAAAGCTCCGATTCCAAAGAGTGTCATGGTCCCTGCATCGGAAGAAGATGCGCCTTCTGAACCGTCGTTGACTACCACTGTTGTGAAGGAACGAGTAAAAAGATCTGCAATACTGCTTTCACTTGGAATAAGGCGAACCGTGGTCATGGCCGCATCTGCAGTAAACGTACATGATAACGAAACTCGCTGGTTGCGTTCTTCTACATTCACTGACAAGGTAGAGAGAAGGGTTCCTGTGCCGTCCTCGCAGGTAAAGTTGGCACTTCCAGTCTCCTGACTCGTCATGTTGATTGAGAGCGTGTATGATGAGCCATCCAGTAGAGGGCTTGTGGCTGGTTCATTCTCCGCATCAACAATGTTTAGAGATGAAAGTTCCCAATCCAACTTTAATTTAGAATCAACTTTTGCAAACGCAGTAAACTTGGAATTCGCCGAGTTTGCATCCCAACTATTTGTTGCAGCGACCCAATTTCCTGTGAGGTAGGCATCGTGTTCACCTAAAGTGGTGGGAAGGCTTGTCGTCCAAGTGAATACCTTTCCCTTTGCAAGATTGATGGTTGGAGATTGTCCATCTATGCCGTCAAAAGTGTATGCAATGTACCCGCTCACTCCAATGTCGCCGGTATTGGTGACCGTTATTCGCCATTCAACATCGTCTCCGGATTGAACGGTGCACGCAGTACAGAGTGGAGGATCTACATTAACATCGGGAATTGGGGACATCGTGAGCATGCCGGATGCCACATCGTTGTCGGTTGATTCTTGCTCAAACCCTGCTTCATTGAAAGGATTGATTCGTGCACTAACAATATGGTCGCCGTCCGGTAAAGCACCGATGGTTGAAACATTTAATTCGGCGGAAAACGCTTGTTCAGCATAGCCAGTTCCAATAATTTGGACCGTAAACGGAGCGCCCATGACAAGACCACCCAGTGGATTGTTGATTTCCAAGACCATGGGGATGTTGGCTGTACCTGTTCCGTTCGTACGAATCAATACGCCTGAAACGACCCATGGCCCCTCAAGCGCTCCATCGTCACTCTCTACTGTCAAATCGTCCTTGAAGGAGAGGTCCATCCGGCTTGAGACAAGCAATTGAAGCGAGGAGGTTTTTCCAGTCTCTGAAGCCTCGTAAATGGTGTTGTCAATGTCTGGAGTTACTTCAATCGTATGCGTTCCACTGCTTGGGGCGGTGATGGTCGTATTGACCCATGCCGATGAACCAGCAGTCAATGCGGGAGTTGAAAGGATAGCATCTGGAGATCCGGGAACTACGAGTGATAGATTGCTTGAAGGAGCATCGATGGTGCCTGAATTCAATACGAGAGAGGATACTTCCACCGTATCGCCGGAGTAAATCGGTTGCGATTGATCGATGAAGAGCGTATCAATGCGGAGATTGGGGAGGCCTTGAACGGTAAATTCCTTGTTGAACTGAACGGGGGTGTCTCCATTTGCACTGTATTCAAACCAAACCTTCTGAACGCCTTCGGTCAATCCGTTCCAGGTTACGCTGACTGTTTCTGTTTGTTCACCGAAAATTGTAATCTCGTCTTGAAGAAGACGATTTTGTGAGGAAATAGAATTCTTGTAAAAAGCTACTTGGACGTTAAAAGCGTCACTTTGGGCGCTGTTATAGAGACCAACTTGGATGTCCACCGAGCCCCCCATTACTGGGTTTTGAGGAGTGAGTGAGATTTGCGCTGCTGAGGATTGAACCCCACCGCTATCTGCCGCTTGAACGGAGAGTGGGATCAAACTAACCAATAACAAGGCAACGATGATGGCGGCCTTCGGCGTTCTCTGCATAGATTCCCCTTACACATGCAAAGCACTTGAACCCATCTCTCCTTGACCCGATTATGGGCATGCCTTAGGTCCTAAATCAAAGGGCGGGAAGGTTGCATGGAAGCCGGATAAGGGTGAAGAAGATGAAAAGCGGGGGGAGGGTTGAAGGACAATCGCACCTCTCGTAAACGCATGGGGCGGAGTTGGCTAGGTATCTTGCTTGTTCTCGTTCTTCTTACTGGAACGGCCCCGCTGCCTTCACAGGAGGCGGCTTTTCTCGACGAGGCGCCTCTCAAACCAATGGAAAGTGGGACGTCCGGCCTTACCATTGCGTTCTCAAACGGCCCATCTCAAGACCAAGAGGTGAATGGGTTGCTTACCTTAACGTTCAGCATCATTGGGACCGGGACACTTGATTCATTGATGATCGAGATTACCGATGATGACCTGTCTTCATCATCAGTGGATTGGAGCACTGTGATTAATCTCACTGAAACACCATGGATGTATCCGTTTGACAGTACCGATTACTCCAACGGCTCCTACACGATTCGTGCTGTTGGCTGGGACAGTGATGCAGAAGCCAATACCACGGCTCAATCAGGCTCGTTTAACATCACCAATCAGGTTCCTGAAATTACCATATTCACAGCACTAAATCCTGATGTGGGGGCTGGAAGTTCAATTTCAGACCGTGCATGGTATAACATTGCATCTACGGGCACCATCTCGTTCCGTTGGGGCGCAAACGATGACGATTTGAAACAAGCAACACTAACCACTGTACCGGGCCCAGGAACTCCAGCGACAGATGGACCAACATCGATTGCATATGGATGGGATTGGGCATCGGGGAATATGGCCGAAGGGACATGGTCCCCGCGCCTAACTGTTTACGACCAGTCCGGCCTTTCAAACACCTCCACCCTCCATATCGGAATTGACCGAACTGGACCAACGATGGGAGCCATCACCGTTGGCGACGGGTCTACATGGCACCAATCGGGAAGCGTTACGATCAGCAATCTCATGACCGCTGCTAATGATGGACAAGGGTCTGGAGTTTCAAGTGTCCAATACATGGTCGCTGGAGCCGCAACTTGGACAACAACAACCAGCAACTCGGTTACGCTCACATTCGCAGAAGGTAGCCACGAACTCATTGTTAGAGCCATTGACAGAGTCGGAAATGTTGGAGCGAATCAAACTATTAGTATCAACATCGATGAAACTGAACCGGTTCCTCTGGGATGGACTGTTGACGAACTCACGACAAGCCGCATTGGGGCGGCCAATGTTTCGTTTGCAGCTGAAGACCTCGGCTCCGGCATGGACAATGTCTCATCCTACATCCAATATGGATTCGACTCAAATGGAGTTGGTCAAACACCTGACCTTTCTGGACGTTGGTTGAACTTGGGTGTTAACGGACTCGACGGGCAAATTGGGCTCTCAAGTTGGGTGACAAAATCGCGCCAACACATTATGCTCAGAGCCTTCCTTCAAGATGAAGCCGGAAACACATACCTTACCGAAGCAACATCGTTCCAGATCTTACCGGGATTGGATTTGTACTGGAATGCAAGCCAAACGAATCTTGACCGACTCGTCGTTCGCCCGGGTGAACAAAATGGTAACATCACCATTACGAGCGTGCTTGAATCAAATCAGGACTATCCTGGCAGTGTTATCGTTCGGTTGGAATCTGCGCCTGCGGACCGCTCATCAAACGTACAATGGACGGTTATGGAAACTCGTAACCTTCCGTTAGGGGCGCTCTCAAACAGCACTGAAACCATCACTTGGCAGTACACTGTTCCAAGTTCAGGACAATTTGATTTGCGCTTGGTCATCGATTTTGCAAATGTCATTGATGAATATGATGAAGGGAACAATGCAAACTATCTGGTCGTCACTGGAGCTTCATTGGATGCTCCAGGAACCGTACCGTCTTTTGCTCCATCATTGTTGTTGATTGTTCTCGTTGGATTTGGATTGTCCTTACTCCAGCGAAAGACAAGGGATTGAAAAGAGAAGGGTTACACGGCCAATCATGCGCCAGTCCTTACCACGGGTACCAAAAGACCGCATCGCGGTCATCATTGGAGCCAAAGGGGCGACAGCAAAATCGATTCACCGCGCTGCAGGGTGTAAGGAGTTCAACATAGACTCTGATAGCGGAGACATTGAGGTTTTGTGGGGTGAAGTCGGCTCTTACGACCCGGTTAAAGCCATGAAATTACCAGATGTGGTCAAGGCTATAGGACGGGGGATGGCTCCAAATGCCGCAGTTAAACTCTTGGAAGACAACCACTTCTTTGAACTCGTTGACCTCCGTGATTTCGTTGGCAAGCGCTCCAATCAACAACGTCGTATTCGTGCAAGAATCATTGGAAGGGAAGGGAAAATTCGTAAACTCATTGAAAACTTGACACAAACCCAAATCAGTATTTACAACTCCACGGTTGTTCTGGTTGGCGAAGAGGGCGGATTGTATTCTGCACGGCACGCGATTGAAATGCTGGCCGGTGGTTCCGAACATGGTAGTGTCATCAGTTTCCTGGAACGGGACCGGAAAAGAGCTCGCCTTGAATCAAAATCGCTTGATGCATTTGAAGAACGAGAGGATACCCAGCGACCATCTACTGGCTTTGACAGCCTCGTCCCTGGCCTTGCTGAGGTCTCGGACCGACGTCATCGCCGTATGCGTGCTGCTCAAGTTGACCCGGAAGACGATGACGCTGTTACCGACATGATGGAACTTGCAGAAGACGAAAACGTCCAATGGGAAGAAGAATGATCAATGTTCCGACTCGGGAAGTTCAATTTGGTTGACATGAGCTAAGTCCATGTTGAGAACTTCATACATTGCTTCTGCAAGATTCACATCAAGATTGTTTTTCACACCCCATTCAACAAGTCTCGTGACGTCCCTAACAAGGAATTCTTGAGATTTCGGATGGCTGTCAACAACTCCTTGCCCAACATCGATAACTTTGGCTCTTCCATCATGCCAGAGAATGTTGTAAGGTGAAAAATCCCCGTGGACAAGTTTCCCTTTCTGCCAAGATACGGCAAGGAACTCAATCAAATCATCATAGACCGATTGCGGGTCGTCGATCAAAACGTCCCGAAGTTTCGGAGATGGAGCAGTCTCAGTACCGATGTAATCCATAATGAGGACATTTTTGTGAATGCCTCGTGGTAGAGGCACATTGAGGCCCCATCTTGCTAAGCGAGTTAAATTACGGTGCTCTTTACGAACCCACACTTCCACCAAGTCCCGATGTTTTCTTCTCAAACCAGTAAAACGTGGGTCGCCCTCAATATACTGAACAAGGTTCTTGAATACTGCATTTGATGTGTGGAAAATTTTGACCGCAACCGGCTCTCCTGACAGACTTGTTCCATGGAATACATGCGCTTCTTTCCCACGCGCTACAGGGAAATCCAAGGTATCAATAACGCCCGTTTTCATGAGTTTGTAAAGTGCCATGAGCGTCAAACGGTCAAAGACCTGATCAAAGACTCGGCGGTCCACCCAATCGAAGGTACCCGTTCCCATAGCGCCCTGGATTTTCTCTTCAATATCTCGGAACATTGAGTTGTAACGCTCTTCTTTCATCCAAGCGTATTTTCTGGAACCCTCGTCCAAGTCCCGAATAAATTCACCTTGCTCGTATCGTTCAAAATCCGAATCTAAGCGCTGTTCTTTAGACTGCTGCTTCCCTTTTTTGGGTTGCCTCCGTTTTCGGGATTGACGTCTTGCGAGTTCTTCCCAATCATCGTCCTTTGCCATGCTGGCACCTCATCGGATCGTTTCATGCAAACAATGCATCGACATCCTCGTCATCGTCCTTGTCATCGTCGTCACCCTCATCTTCGGGGAATTCTTCAACGGGAGCACTTGCCACGGGTTCAGGTTCTGAGCCCTCGGTTGTCTCTTCTTCATCGAATAAATCGTCGCCATCGCCATCGTCTGCGAAGAGGTCGTCACTGTCATCATCGTCTGCGAAAAGGTCGTCTGATTCTTCTTCTTGAACCTCAGTGGCTGATGGGGTTCCTGTTGAACTGAACAAATCGTCGTGCTCATCATCATCATCGTAGCGTGTATTCATTCCAAACATATCAACATCGTCAGGAAGAACGCCCTTTCTTGAGAGGTACATGGCTTGAGTTTTGGTATAACGGTGCTTCACATCGGCTTTTGAATCTTGGAAATCCCAAGGCCAAACGATGATCAAATCGCCTTCTCGGACCCATTGACGACGACGCATTTTACCCGGAATACGGGCCATCCGAGTTTCACCGTCCGCACAAAGCACGGTAACTCGGCGTCCACCAAGAATTTGGGAGGCCAGTGCGAACATCTCGTTGACTTTCTTGTTCGGCATTTTGACACGGATTTTACCGTCACTGGAGCCTTCAGGATTCTCAAGACGTGCGAGTTCTTCAACGTCTACTTTTTCCTCATGTCTGCGACCCAAATAGCCTCACCTGTATGTCCTATCGGTCTACCCCTCTTGAAGTCATCACCTCAAGAAAGCATTTTAGTGTCTTGAGAATGGAATTCACCATGCTCCAACAAGGGCGTTGGCTGCGGACTCGCACAGGGCGATGAGTTGCCCAGCGCCAATACCGAAGTAAACGGTTGAGATGACGCATGCGGCAATAGCTAAACGTACTGAATTTCCTTTGGGAAGGGGACCTTCACGACCTGCTTCTGGTTCGTGGAAGAACATGACAAGTCCGACACGGAGATAGTAGAATACGGATACTGCTGAATTGATGACCATGATGAGCGCAAGATACCAAACCCAATGTATTTCGCTGAAGGAAATATTTCCTGAGGCGCTAGCTTCCAAGAGAGCCGCCTTGACAATACCCATGATCACAAGCAGTTTCGACAAGAAACCTGCGAGAGGAGGGACACCTGCTAATGACATCATGAAGATGAACATGGCAACTGCAAGGAAGGGTTCTCGCTTGACCAAGCCGCCCAGTGATTCAAGGGTATGACCTCCGTTTTCTGACTCAAGCAATGAAAGAACGAGGAACGCTCCGAGTTTGAAACAGACGAGAACAACAAGATGGAACATCAATGCGGTAACGATGGCCAGCGATGCAGATTTACTGTCCATTACATGAGCGGGCTCCCAGTTCAATGCACCGATTGCAGTGATCGCCGCCATCATATAACCTGCATGAGCAACCGAAGAATAGGCAAGCATTCGCTTTGGATTGGTTGAGCCAAGGGCTGCAAGATTGCCCCACGTCATGGTTACAACGGACATTACAGCAAGTGCAACAAGCCACACGGTTGTACCATCGTCACTGTTTTCTGGAGAGGCGACGACCAAGAGTATTCGAAGAAGTCCGACGATTCCCATCGCCTTACTGGCCGTAGCAAGTACACCTGCAACTGGACCTGGGGCTCCGGCATAAGCATCAGGTGCTGCAAAGTGAAAGGGGGCAGCGCTGACCTTGAAGCCAAATCCTACCAAAAGCATACCAAGTCCAGCCAACGGTAGGGCCTCCATCCCAGAGGTATCGAATTGTGCTGCAAGATCTGTAAATTGGAGGGAACCCGCCCATAGGTAAAGGAGTGAAAGTCCGTACAGACCAACACCAGATGCTACTGATCCGACGATGAAATATTTCATTCCAGCTTCTGAACCTTCTTTCGTTTCCTTCAGGAACGCTACGAGAACATAGGTGGAAAACGATGCGAGTTCAAGTCCAATAAACAGCAAGAACATGTCCTGTGCCAAAGCAACAACGGACATCCCCAAACCGCAGGTCATGAGCAAGATGTAGAAATCCACCTGTCGGCGGTTGTTGTACAATCCTGAAGCACTTCGGTCAGCACGGAATGTTGCAGGAAGGCGATTGATGGAAGCGATGGAGGCAAGGGCGAGTGCCCCGTAGAAGATCAACTCAAACAGTCGGCTGAATTCATCCACCTTGAGAAGTACATTTTCTCCTGACGCAACGGTTGTCTGATTCATTCCTCCCAAAAAGGATACAATTGCAAGAAGGAAGGCGATGGCGAAGAAGATTGATGCAAAAATCCCAGGAAGTCGTGGGTCGCTGTCAAGCGTTCCTCGTTTACCACCAAAGAACCATGGAATACGGATTTGAGTGAGAGGAATTCGGAATTTTGCATCACCAAGATTTGGCACAATCATCAGCGTAAACAATCCAATGACAAGAACGAATTCAGGAGCAAGTGCAGTGACGAAACCTTCGCCAAACGGTTCAATAACAGACTCCATTTCAGGCACCTCCATTCAAAATTGGGATTAACAACTGTTCAAAGAACGCCACAGTCCATCCGTTCATCATATCAAGAGCAATCCAAGGCATGACACCAAAGAGAATGGTAAACGCTGCCATAATGACCATTGCAATCTTTTCTGAATCCGCGATATCAGGCACAGGTTCTCCGTGCAGACTTGCAGGAGGTTGTGTGTCTTCTCCACCCTCAAAGATGGTGCGTTGCATTGACCAAAGGTAGTATGCGGCAGTGATGGCGAGGACAAAGGCTGGACCGACCATCCAGAAGACACTCCAGTTCTCAGCAGCAAGGAAGTGCCACAAAGCGAGGAACATCATCAATTCTGCAACGAATCCTGCAAGAAGTGGGAGACCAAGGGAGGCCATCCATGCGAACATCATCGAGGTTGCTAACCAAGGGGAATGCTTAGCCATACCTCGCATAGCACCAATTTCCATGCTGTGGTAATGATGCTTGAATGCACCACAAACAGCGAAGAGCATTGGGCTGATGATTCCGTGTGCAAACATCATGAAGAGAGCTGCTGCCCATCCAAGAGGTTGCATGGTAGCAATACCAATGAGGATAACACCCATGTGAGAAACTGAGGAATAAGCAACCATCTTCTTGAGGTTGGTTTGGCCCAAACAGACAACTGCCCCCCAGACGAGAGAGACCATTCCCAAAGCAAGAAGCCAGAATTGGAAGAATTCTGCTGCGTGTGGGAACATGGCTAAGGGCAGACGGAACATTCCGTAAGCACCCATCTTCAACATGACTCCAGCAAGAAGCATAGAACCGCCCGTAGGTGCCTGGACGTGAGCATCAGGCAGCCAAGTATGGAAGGGGACTGATGGAAGTTTGACGAGGAAACCGAGCATCAACATCACGAAGAGAACCTTTTGCATACTTTCTCCAAGGAACCACATTCCGTTTGCGTTTGCAGCCTGAGAATGGCTGATGAGGGTTGGAATGTCAAAGGTACGGCCAGTCCATGTGCCCGAGTATGTCAGAGCAGAATCGGGTTGTAAGAAATACATTGTAATCAATCCAAGCAACATCACGACAGAGGCTGTGAAGGTGTAGATGAAGAATTTCTGAGAAGCGTACTTTCGGTCTTTTCCACCCCACTTGAGGATGAGGAAGAACATAGGAATGAGGGTCAATTCCCAGAAGACATAGAACATGAACAAGTCCAAAGCGACAAAGACACCAATCAAAGCACCGCCCATCATGAGAATGAGTGGGAAATAAACCGAGGCATTCTTTTCGTTCCATGTTGCTGCAATTGTAATGGGAAGGAGGAAGGTTGTTAGCCAAACCATTGGGAAAGAAAGAGCGTCCATACCGACACTCCAGTGAATCCCAAGCGATTCAATCCACACATAGCGGTGCTCAAAATTAAACGAGCCAAAATTCATCGTGGTCCAATCTGTCATATTGTCCATTTGACCAAAGAACATCATGGTGGTCACGCCGAGCATGAAAAACGATACAATCAGAGAGACCATTCGAATGGACGGCCCCAACTTCTCTCGAGCAGCGACCGATGAATTTCCGATAAAGATGAGCAACACAATACTGCTGATTAACGGAAGGCCGACCAGCGGAATGGAGATCCAATCAATAGCCGTACTCATGCAAACACCCCCCAGATAAGGCCAAAGAGAACGAGGGTTCCAACCGCCGCCATCAGAATGTAATCACGAGCAGAACCAGTCGTCAGTGCACGAAGTTTCGTTGAGAGTTGTTGAGAGGTTCGCTCAATGGTCTTGATAGTTCCATCAATGATGCTTGAATCCGCCTCTGCAGCCTTGAAAGAAAAGGCGGCGACGATCTTGAGCATGGCCATGTCGTAGTAATGGTCAAAGTAGAGCCGATTGCTCAATGCTGTGGCAAGGCTGGATTCGCTGAGTGGAGAATTGTCCCAATGATAACGCCCCTTGATGGCTGCATTGAGTGCAAGAACAGGCGTGAACCAGGGCTTAGCAACTTCACCTTCGTCCAACTTTCCGCCGTAAAGCGATAGAGCGAGTCCTGGACCTACAATTGCGCCAAAGAACAAGGCCACATAGGAGAGGATGAAGAAGAATGAGTCGTGGTTAGCAAATGCGTGTTTCATCTCGTACAAGACGCCTTCAAAGAGGTTCTTTTCTCCATCA
>PBTH01000018.1 GCA_002726495.1 Methanobacteriota archaeon
AATATGAGACAGTGATGAGGGCGTCGCCAATGTGTCCCTCTACATATTCTCCATATCCGCCGGAGTAATGGATTTCGTATGCTTCAGTCCAACCGGTAGTAAAACGCGCTTGATTTTGGGCCATAGCAGACCACCAGTCAAAGGCATCTGTGGTTGTGTTTTCATCGTTCTCAAAATAGTCGATGGTTGCGATCATAAATGCTCTGCCGGGTGATGATGTAACTGGAGATGGAAAGGCCGTTTTTCCATTCCATTCTTCGTTGGTGAGTTCCCAGAGGTCTTCAGGCATGGACCGCTCAGTTTCGTTGAGGCCATCTTCGTCGACGTTCAAACAAACATCGCCTTGGTCAAAGGGCAGGGCGTAAGGTCCCTCGTAGGGCATTGTTGCGGCAGGGTCAAGATTCGGAGCTACTGTGCTGTGCGGTTGGAGCAAGCAAAAATCGAGAGCTGTTTGGAGGTAGGTATTATCGAGTCCAACAGCAAGATCTGCTTGAGGTGCGCCTTGAGTTTGCAACATCTGCTCGAGAATGCCTCCGGCATCATCGGTGCGAATCAACTCAACTTCGTAACCGCTGGTGTTGGTAAAGCCATCGAGCATCTCTTGAGAAAATGCAGCGATATCGTATGTTAGAATCCGTAAGGTGTTTGCTTTTCCTTCCCTGCCTTCAAGGATCGTACATTCTGCTGGAAGTGTTTGCTCTGATTCAAGACACCCACTCAAAGGAAGGGTCGTAAGGAGCAGCACGATGAAAAAAGCTGTTGTTCTCATTCGTATCACTCGGTATTCATTGCGTCAATGATCACATGACACCGCTCTACAACTTCCATCGTGCTGCTTCCAAGAATATACAGCGATGGTTCCCATCCAAATGCACCTTCGTCAATGATGATGTCAAGTTGTCCTGAATGAGGCACAAGTTCGCCTTTTGGAGCAGTTCCCAATTCAAAATCCAATTCGTAGGAAATGTAGTCAAGGTCCCCTTGGTCAACCATCCCTCCCACAGTAGGTGGGCGCAGATTGAGAATTGCTGTTTTTGAGGGGTCGCTCTTTCGAACTTGCATGAGCAAGTTTGCCAAATGATTTGAGGCTCCAAACATTGGCGTCTCATGCCTTCGTAGCATTCCCTCAACAAGCGTCATTCGGCCCGGATAAGCCGCTACTTCCTCAACTCGAGTGGCGTGTTTTGTACATGCTGCAATGTTCATTCCAACAGCGGGCATATATGCTGCGATTCGATTCAAGTCCAGTCGCCCTGTGGCCCATTCGAGCCTACGTAGGATGGCACGAGATGCCTGATCCTCATCAAGATTCATACCTGTGAGGGTTTTGTCATAGCGAATGTTTTGGTTGCCGGAAAATTGGAATTCAATAATCAATCGCTGCCGTAGTACTTCCGTATCATTTCCCATTTGCGCCATTGAGTGGGCGAGTTCTTGCGCCCAACCATCGATTGTGATTTCGTCTGCAGTCGCACCAAGCTCTTGTGGTGCCTTCATAATCTGCCTTGAAACGGTACTCTGGGTGGAGCCAGTTGCCTTTGCAATCTCCATTTGTGACCAACCGTTTGATTTCAATTCCTTTGCAAGTTGTTGGTGGAGGCGATCAAGCCATTTGTTTCCTATTGTCCCCAGCATGTGTTCTTCCAAGGAGCGGTAATTATTCAATGTTACTGGTATTTTATGCAAGGTGAATGAATCATTTACCTCTTTCAGAGAGCTCCGAGGCCTGTCCAGTGCCTGTATGGGTAAAATTACTCCATGTGTTGCAAATTTACTCGTTCGTAACTACCGGGCGTTTGATCATGGAAAATCAGCCTCAATTATCGCTATATTCTTATAAAATTGGTAGAAAATCAAGTCGCAGTCAACCTTTAGTCAAATCCATTAAAAAATTATTCAGTTTGGGTTTTTACGCCAAGATTGCTTGATTTTCCGAGTCATTGAGTGTAGTTCAAGAGATTGCATGTCCGTTAATTCGATGAATTATCGTGCTCGCATCACAATCAGCATCATAAGTCTCCTGCGTTGCCCCCTCAATGGAGACTGGCATGGATACCGAGGCGTTCATCAACGAAATCGCTGACCGCTTGGTAGCCTACATCAACTCAAAGGACAAAACCGAACGCGTCAACTCTTCTTTGTCTTCACGTTCCCTCAAGCGCACACTAGATGTGAGCATGCCAATTGAAGGGCTGGGCATGGAAGCGGCTCTTGACGACCTTGATTCGTATATTGAACACAGTGTCAAAACCCACCGTGCGGAGTTCATGAATCCGCTTTGGGGGGGACTTTCTCTTCCAGCACTCGCTGGAGAAATGGTTGCTGCGGCGACAAACAATTCGATGTATACCTTTGAACTGTCTCCATTTGCGACAATTATTGAACATACCATCCTTAACAGATTGTGCGAGATTGTTGGCTTTCCAGATGGTTTTGGGACGATGACTACTGGTGGTTCAAACGGCAACATGATCGGCATGTTGTGTGCGCGTGAACATGCAATTCCCGGCTCAACAAAGACGGGTTTCGACGGAAGTAAAATGGTAGTCTTTGTATCCGACGAAGCCCACTATTCTGTTTTGATGGCAGCAAACGTCATTGGAATTGGACATCAAAACGTGATTAAAGTTCGTTGCGATGAAGACGGTAGGATGCTTCCCTCAAGCCTGCAAGAGGAAATTGATTTTGCTAGAAAAGAAGGCTTCGTACCGTTCTGTGTAGTTGCAACTTCGGGCACCACCGTCAGGGGCGTATTTGACCCCCTGAGTGAGATTGCTGATATTGCTCATGAAAACAATCTGTGGTTTCACGTAGATGCTGCATGGGGTGGGGCCTGTATGTTTTCTCCAATGCATCGCGGCTTAATGGATGGCATAGAAAAGGCCGATAGTTTGTGCTGGGATGCCCACAAATTGATGGGTTTGCCGTTAATCTGTAGTACCTTTCTTGTCAAACGGCCAGAGGTGCTGCGAACCCTTTGCCGTCATGCTGATGTCGCTCATTACCTGTTTCATAATGAAACCGAGGACGTGGATTTGGGGCGCTACTCACTCCAATGCGGTCGGCGAAATGATGCTTTGAAGCTATGGCTGGAATGGCGTGTTC
This sequence comes from Methanobacteriota archaeon, assembly GCA_002726495.1. GTDB lineage: Archaea > Thermoplasmatota > Poseidoniia > Poseidoniales > Poseidoniaceae > Poseidonia. Next base: position 3,106 of record PBTH01000018.1, read on the forward strand.
GTGGAGATGCAGGTTGGTCGGCAATGGTAGAGCAATACATGGATTATGCCTCGCATCTCGAACATTTGGTCAACAGCAATCCAGCGCTGGAACTTATGTCAACTCGTATGTGGACAAATGTATGTTTCAGATATTCGCCACAAAACACCGACATGGATTTGAACGTGTTGAATGTTGAATTGCGTAATCGATTGATTCAAGAAGGAATGTTCATGGTTAGCAGGAGCAACATTGGAGACGACGTCATTCTCCGTCCGGTCATATCCAATCAAAATGTTACGATTCAGAGCATTGAACGATTTGTTGAATCAGTGCTCCGTCTCGGAGACGATATTGTACGTGGATTGCCTTCCCTTGGTTGAGATGCTCTTGAACGGAAGTTTATGGAGCGAGCCGTTTTCGGGCAACCATGAGCGACCAAACACCGGTGCGAACAGCACTCTACGATGAACATCTCGTCCTCGATGCCAATATGGTTGATTTCCATGGCTTTGAATTGCCGATTTGGTACACGAACATCAAGGAGGAGCATCTGGAGACGCGACGAACAGCTGGATTGTTTGATGTATCCCACATGGGTTCGTTTCGTTTCAGTGGGACACATGTACGAGAATGGCTTGAAGGTCTTGCCACACAGCGAGTGACATCAATCACTCCAAACCGTTGTGCATACACACACTTTCTCGATGAAAACGGACACCTCATCGACGACATGATATTTGCCGTCGTTAGTGAGGATGAAATTCTAGGAGTTCCCAACGCTTCGATGATCGATGTCATGTGGACATGGTTCTCCAAACATCTACCAGATGACGGGTCGGTGAAGTTGGAAAATCTGTCTGACGACATGTCAATACTTGCCCTACAAGGGCCAAAAGCCAAGCAATACTTGACATCGGTTATCGGTGATGACCAACATGTGGCTCGGTTCAAATGGGCCGCTATCACAGACAACCCCTTGGGCATTACTGGCTGGATTCAAGGGACTGGCTATACTGGGGAAGCGGGATATGAAATTTTCATTCCCAATGCCGATGCGCCTGCACTGTGGCGTGCCCTTGTTGCGTCGGGAGCTACGCCAGTAGGTCTCGGTGCAAGAGATACATTGCGCTTGGAGAAAGGTTTCCTCTTGTCCGGTGTTGATTTTTGTTGGCCACCGCTCAGCGAGAGTGATGATCCGTCGTTCCTCACACGTGATTCCTGGGAAACAAATGTACCGTTTGGCCTTGACCTCGAGCATGATTTCATTGGCCGTAACCGAGTTGTAAGTCATTCTGATGATGACGCCCGATGGTGGGGAGTTCGTTACCAAGAAAAGGGTCCTCTGCCCCGTCCTGGAAAAGAGGTTGTTGGACTAGAGGGTCAACCAATCGGCCGCCTCACATCAGGGGCGCCCGCACCCAGCATGAACAACCTCGGAATTGGAATTGGCTATCTCAAAGGCGTCAAAGAAGGAGACGAAGTTCTTGTTGTGGCGAGTCCTCGGAAGTCAGTAAAGGCCGTGGTTGTTCGCCCTCCATTTTATTGAAGCCCGTTCAATACTGGCTCCATTGCTGATAACCAACGCCGTTGTTCTCGCTCACCAGTATGACTCAGTTCTACAGTCATCTCTTTCGCACGTTTTAGTGCGTTTACAACGGTTTCAATTTCATTCCAAGTTGCAGGCATTCCTATGTTCTCTGATTGCACAATTTCACCCATCAAACACCCGTCGTTAACCACGGTCGGTACACCATGTGATGCCGCATCAAACATCTTCACAGGTAGGGCACCTTGCAATATGTTGCCACGTTGGGGCGAATACATCGCATACATGACATCGATTTCTTGAACAATTTCACTAAACTCCATGGACGAAAAGGCACCGGTGATGGTTGCTTCAATTTCTCCATCTTCAACAGCCTGCATCATCATGCGTCGAACTTTAGGTGCGGCGATTCCGTCTCCAGCGATCCGTAGATGAGGACGCTCTAACGTAGGCATTGTGAGGATGCTTGCGAGAAGCAATTCAAAGGATTTGATATCACGAATTCGTCCTAGATATCCGACCGTCCACCCATCGCGCTTGGATGTTGAGGGTTCTGGAAAAGGTGGCATTGGACGATTTTCAACAACATGGCTGTGAAGCCCATGATGTTCAAGCCATTCAGCAAAACCACGATGAAAGCCTCCTTCAATCGCCCCACTACTGGTGATGATGCATTCAGCATGTTTTGCACGGGACAGCATTTTTTGCTTGTATTGACCGCTCACCAAAGAGCGAAGAAGAGAATTTGGTGCTTCCATACGCACCCATGTGTGATGCAAGTCGTGCATGTCAAAAACGAACGGAACGGCTTTCGCACGTTTGAGAGCAACGCCAATTTTGAGGGTATCTGCGTCATGACAGTAGACCAGACCGGGCGGGTCATTGAGAAGCGTATCCCTCACCCTTCGAGAGAATTTCCTCAGTCCAATAAGTGTTGAAATCTTGCCACCATACGATGCCTTACCAATTTGATATCTCATGATACGAACGCCATCCACATTCTCACTGAGTGGGTGGTTTTCACTGCGATCAAATGCATGGACTGTGACGCGGTACCCCGCTTTCATAAGCCACTTGGCATGGCGCAAAACACGCGGGTCCGGGGCGCATGGATTGGTTACCACCATCGCTACTCGGACCATGACTTTGCGAGACCGTTCACCGCCATGAGGTGTTCCCCTCATTCATGTGGCTCAAAGCAATGCATTATGAGCGGCACGCGTATGGATTTCATCATACACCCATAGGGTGAGGTGATTCACATGGTTGACCAACTCCCAAACTTAGGTAGAGAAACTGAGATGTTGAACGCTATGGGCCTTGATTCGATGGAGGACCTTTTTTCGGATATTCCCGAGGGTGTGAGGTTCAGGGGAGACCTGCCGCTGCCCCCGCCTCAGTCCGAAGAAGAAATTTTGAGCGATGCCCGACGCCTCTTGGGCTCCAATGTCGCAATGGGAAGCCGAACCTCTTTTTTGGGCGCTGGTTTGTACAGAAACTACGTCCCAGCATCCGTATTTCAACTCGTCACCCGTGGTGAATTTTTAACCGCATATACCCCTTATCAACCCGAAGTCAGCCAAGGCATGCTTCAAGCCATGTGGGAATTTCAAACGCTTATCTCTGAATTGGTAGGGCTGCCGATTGCCAATCTTTCGCTTTACGACGGTTCTACCGCTGCCGCTGAAGCACTGACATGCGCCGTGCGAGTCCACAACCGGAAGGCCAGTCAACCCAACACAGTCTATGTCTCATCATTAACACCTCCAGATAAAATGTCAGTCATGCAAAATTACTGTCAGGGTGCAGAGATCATCATCAAAACCCTCGAACACAATGCCGACGGAACGCTCAATCTAGATTCACTCAAAGCTGCTGCAGGGTCGTGCGGTGTTTACCTTGAACAACCCAACCCAATCGGTGTTCTTGATGAAGGTCTCGTGACTACGAAGGAACTCATTGGTGAACACACCGCTCTCATCGTCGGAGTACAACCGGTGTCTCTTGGGATGGTTGAAGCACCGGGCCACTATGGTGCTGACATCGTTGTAGGGGAAGGTCAACCGCTAGGAAGTCCCGTGACTGGCGGAGGTCCATTGTATGGCATATTTGCGTGCAGTAAACCGTACCTTCGCTTGATGCCAGGAAGAATTGTTGGACGCTCTATTGACGTTGATGGAAAGGAAGCCTACTGTCTCACCCTTTCAACTCGAGAGCAACACATCCGCAGACACAGGGCAACGTCCAACATCTGTACCAATGAAACCCTCATTGCTCTCATGGGAGCGATGCACATGGCCTTGCTCGGACCCGATGGATTGCACGATCTCGCTTATCGTAACGCTGCTGCTTGTCAAAAGGCAAAGGAAGTCTTAGGTGAGACATCAGGGGTTAGAATTGTTCATGATACGCACCATTTCAATGAATTTGCCATTGAGGTCACCGGATCAGCAAAAGATTGTCTCGCATATTTAGATGCCAACGGAATCATTGGAGGGTTTGACCTGGCTAAGTGGTATCCCGAAGTTACGAACCAAATTCTTGTCACCACCACCGACCAAACTACATTAGGTGAAATAGAGGCATTATCGGCACAATTGTCGATGTGGTCAACGCACAAGGAGGTGAATGCATGAGTCACTTGTTTGGGCATAATGGTGCGCCTAACACCGGATACAGTCAACCTAACAGCATCCAAACCGCTTCAAAGCCTACCATTCCAAAGGGCCTTGTTCGTAAAAATGCAGCACGCTGGCCGAGATTGTCTGAACCAGAAATGGTCCGACATTATACGTGGTTGTCCAAGCGAAACTTTGGAATTGATACAGGATTCTATCCACTCGGTTCGTGCACAATGAAACACAATCCAAGAGTGAATGAGGTGATTGCTCAACTACCAGGGATCGCTGATATCCATCCGCATCAACCTGAACATCACCTCCAAGGCTTCCTTTCAATTTATTTCGAGATGCAACATATGCTTGAGGTATGCGCCGGTATGGACCAAGTCACGCTTCAACCGGTTGCTGGAGCACAAGGTGAATTTACTGCCGTACGGTGTATCCAAGAATACTTCAGACTTCGTGGAGAATCTCAACGAAACAAGGTGATTGTACCCGATTCCGCACATGGAACGAATCCTGCAAGTGCGGCGATGGCAGGTTTTGAAATTGTTGAGATACCAAGTCGGGAAGACGGTCGCATTGACCTTGAAGCGCTTCGAGCTGTTGCAGATGAAACGACAGCAGCCATGATGATTACCAATCCAAACACGCTGGGATTGTTTGAAGCGGATATTTCCGAAGCAAGCAACATTGTCCATGCTGCTGGAGGTCAAATGTACTACGACGGTGCGAACTTCAATGCCATCCTTGGTATTACTTCTCCAGGTCTTATGGGCTTTGACGCCGTTCATTTCAACCTTCACAAGACCTTCTCTCAGCCGCATGGTGGAGGGGGTCCTGGTTCGGGTCCGATTGGAGTGAAAGCTCATCTCGCAGAATTCCTGCCAGGGCCACTCGCTGCTCGGCGGACACCCAGTCCAGAAGAGACTCCACTTGCAGTCGACAAGTATTGGTACCACTGGACGGAGCCAGAGCATAGCATTGGCAAGGTACAACAGTGGCACGGTAATGCAGGAGCCGTCATTAGATGCTGGGCGTATTACCGAAGATACGGGTCAGGCCTCAAAACAATGTCAGAACATGCCGTACTCAACGCGAATTATCTTCGCCATGCCATTCACAAGACGGCTCAAGAAGCAGGCGTTAGTCACCTTTTCAATGACGGTGCAACAACCGACGTCGCCAAACATGAGTTTACCCTGTCCATGTTGCCCGCAAAGGAACAACTGGGCATTTCTGCAATGGACGTAGCCAAAGGGCTGCTTGACCGTGGTTACATGGCTCCAACCGTTTATTTCCCGTTAGTTGTACCTGAATGCATGATGATTGAACCCACGGAAACAGAATCAAAGGATACGTTGGATACCTTTGCACATCATTTCGCCGAAGTTCTCAAAGTAGACGCTGAAACACTGCATGCTGCACCTGTGACCACTCCAGTTCGCAGGGTTGATGAAGTCTATGCAGCTCGTAATCTCTGCCTTCGTCATCCTTATGATGAATAAACAGGAAGCGAAAGTGCTAATGTGAAAATTCCCTAGCACGGTACATGTCGGTAGGGGAGAAGATGCCGGGTGGCTGGCATACCGCTGCTCCCAAGGCAAACTTCACGGTCACCCTTTTTCTCTTCGCTTGGGCCTTGCTTCCTATTGGTTTCATGGGCATGATGTTGCTTTTTCACAAATTTGAGACCTTCCGTTTGCCCATTATGGCCTTGAGTGATGCCTTGTTGGTGCTTACCTTAGCGAGTGCAATTTCACAGCGAAAGGGTTCGTTTTACGATGCCAAGATACAACTTAGCGTTTTCCTTCTTGGAATTTCTATTCTTCTTTTGATTTTGTTGTATGTGGCTGATCTCAGACAATGGTGGTGGATTGCATATGCATTTTGTATTGGTTCGGTACCCTATCTGTTCATCTCACTCAATGCTATGGCGGGATGGGACCATGATGTCCATCAGTTGCCATGGGATGCGAAGATGATGGTTCCTGTTGATGCCTGTTTTTCTGATTGGAATGTCGTTTCGACTCGTTGGTCAACGAGCATCATGGCTTGGAAAAAAATTGGTCTGATAACGGGGGTTCTATACGGTGGGAAGCAGGAGGATGAATTGCATTTGAACCTTGAACTTCTTACAACAAAAGACCACGTTTTTTCAGATGAGGAATTGGGTGTTCATTGGAGTCATTTTAATCCACAAAACACACCGATTCAAAGCGAAGAATGAGGGAAATTCTCCGTCATCATCAAGAGGCATCTAAATGAACCACCCGCGCCGGCAGGGTAGCATGGATGTGACTATTCTACTCGGCTCGTCTTCGGACCTACCCATTGCTCAAAAATGTACTAAAATTCTTGAACAGTTTGATGTTCCTTACCAACTGCGTGTAGCATCTGCTCATCGTTCTCCAAAATTCGTTGAAGAAATCGTTGGAGATGCATTGGATGACGGCTGTCAGATATTCGTCGCCATGGCCGGCCTTGCCGCAGCACTTCCCGGTGCAGTGGCTGCTTTGACTACCAAGCCGGTTATTGGTGTTCCTTGTGGAGGAAAGGTCCCATACGATTCTCTCCTATCAATCGCACAACTCCCACCTGGCGTCCCAGCAGCAACTGTTGGAGTTGACCGTGGTGATAATGCCGGTTACTTGGCTGTCCAGATGCTTGCTCTTATTCATCCAAAATACGCTGCAGCATTGGAGCAAAACAAATTGGATCAAATCGAGCGAGTAAAAGCCCAAGACCGAGATGTCAACGGCGGTGCTTGATATGTTTGATGCTGAGGAATTCATCGCAGAAAGTATTGAGTCCCTCAAATCACAAATTGATGACATTGCGATCATTGCTTGTTCGGGAGGTGTTGATTCTACCGTAGCGGCAGTAATTGCCAGCCAAGCCGTTGGAGGATTGCTTCATTGCGTCTATGTTGATACTGGATTCATGCGGAAAGATGAGACCGAACAAATTGAAGAACTTCTTGAAGCACAGGGCATCAATCTAGTCACCGTTAAAGCCGCTGACCGATATTTTGAGGCCCTCAAGGGCGTAACCGAGCCTGAACAAAAGCGAAAGGTCATCGGAGAGTTGTTCATCCGTATCTTTGAAGACGAACAGAAGAAATGTGGAGCAAAATATCTTGTTCAAGGAACCATCGCTCCGGATTGGATTGAATCCGGTGGTGGTGTTCGTGACACCATCAAGTCACATCACAATGTCGGAGGGCTTCCCGAAGACATGACCCTCACCGTCGTGGAGCCTTTACGGGATTTGTACAAAGATGAAGTTCGTGAACTCGCTCGTCATCTGAAAATTAATGTTGCAGAACGTCAACCGTTCCCAGGGCCCGGTCTCGCAGTACGTACCCTTGGTGAATTAACACCCGAACGAGTCGCTGTTGTTCGCGAGGCTTGCGCGATTGTTGAGGAAGAGTTTGAGGCGGCTGCAGAACGTGGGGAAATGGAAATTCCCTGGCAGTACTTCGCCGCTCTCCTGCCTGTACGTAGCGTAGGTGTTCACGGCGATGTCCGTGCTTATGGCGAGACGATTGTAGTCCGTGCAGTTCAGTCGATGGATGGAATGTCTGCTCGTTACTCAGAAATACCTCACAGTATTTTGCAAAAGATCAGTACACGGATTACAAACACCGTCAAAGGTGCCGTGAATCGTGTCGTCTACGACATCACTCACAAGCCACCGGGTACAATCGAATGGGAATAAGCCTCCTTTGGAAAAAAGCAGCGCCGATTGTGCATTAGCCACACACCTTTTTGCTCACTGTAAATTGCTCACTTCACTTTCTTCTGATAGAGTTTGAAATTTGTAAAGTATTCATCTAGGTCTTCTTCTGTTGGAGCAGGAAATTCCCAAGGTCTAGCAAAATAACCGGAAGTCATTCTACCAACGGCTAGCATTCTTTTGCTTGCACCTTGACCTACTCTTGTCCAACCGCTATTCCAATCATCCGAGTCCTCG
>PBTH01000058.1 GCA_002726495.1 Methanobacteriota archaeon
ACCAAACGACTTCAAGGACCAAAAAAGCCCATTCTGCAATAAGAAATGCACGTACAGCGAGAAGGCCCGAACCAAATGCCATCAGCCAAAGGTAGGTTGCTTGCTTGCTATGAAGGACATTTCGTGTTTCAAGCAAGAAGGCCAAGAGGATACTTGCCATGCCCAGATAAGCAATCGCTTCGCTGACAACATCAAACACGCAGTCACTTCCTGCCGCTAAAGAAAACAACAAGAATCAGAGAACAAATGACTGCAATAAGATCAGGGATGCCAAAACTGCCTTCAAGAATCGTCAAACTCCAACCATTACCGTTGGTGATTTGGTGAATGGACGCCCAATTGATACGAGAATAACCCACATTTGGGCAAAGATCGCTTGGATCACAAAGACTGCCTAAAAGATAACCGAATACGCCGACGAGATTGAGTAGACTGATGACAAATAACGAAATCGGGATGATGGGGCGACGTGCCTTGGCTGTTTGTGGCTTAGGTGGTAAATCTGGGAGCGGAGCGGGGATTTGGATTGCTGGTGCTTCAGGCTCAATAACTTCGACCAACATGTGTGTTGGAGGTGCAACTTCGGTAATTCCAGATGCTGGAGAGGCCGATGAAAGATCTCGGGCTTTTACAGGTTGAACAGGAGCGATTTTTATGCCGTAGATACGGTCTGCAAGACTAACAAGTGTCGGGTCATCAGCAATTTCAGCCGGGTCAAGTTCCCCGTCCAAAAGCTGCTGAAGGCGTTCGCTCGTTGATGTCATGCAGTCTCCTCCGTTGCTACTGCGTTAACGCCTCCCTTCAAGAAGCCTCCTTTCCCCATCGCTAAAGAAAAGAAGGGAAATTATTCCTCTTCTCTGTATTTATTGTAGAGGCGTTCATTGACCAAGAGACTTGAGCAATGAGGACAACGGTCGTTATTGCCCAGCATAAGCGGTCGAATCGCAAGAACCGCAAGGCATGAGGGGCAAGCTGCAAGCATTTCACCATCCTCAAGGTCAACCAAAGGATTGTAGGACTCACTACTGTATCCGGAGCGATAAACGGGGTGCCAATGGAACAGAGCACGTCGTCCCGAACCATATCCTGCCCAACCCATGAGGAATACGAAAAATAAGCCACTCATGCTTCCTCCAAGCAATACTAAGAGTAGATTAAAGAAAGCCAGGAAGAAAAACATGAGACTGGCAGTGGCCAAAATCCCAACTGCTGGCCAATAAGCCCACTGCTTTCGTTGACGGTAGTTGGAATAGATACTCACTCCCAAAACTGCCATAGCAATTATGAGAATTGTAGAAGTTGAATCAGAAATGAATGAAAGGGATCGCAGAAGTGATGCTGTAAGGTAGACGACGATACCTGCATCAACAAGAACGATGAACGATGTGCCACGATGAATATGGGCAATCGGATCCCTTGCCGTAGACGCAGAGGGGGCAGAACCCGCCAGAACGAAATCATCCGCCCGTGTGGTGCTCATAGCCATCCCTCGGGTGGGTACTTCTTCAAACATGTGGACTGTCCTCAACATAAATTTGAGGCGAAGGTGTCATGATGCACCGCCGCGTGGCTTGGCCATGGTGACCCGGGATACCGACGTTGAACTGTCCGGTAATTCGCTGGATGGTACACGAATCGTTCTTGGTGTGACCGGAGGAATCGCCGCTGTTGAAACGGTAAAACTCGCCCGTGAACTTCGTCGTCACGGTGCTGAACTCACCGTCATTATGACGCCATCTTCTCAGCGTATCATCACACCTCTTGCAGTGCGGTGGGCCTCTCAAGCAGAAGTCATCACAGACTGGGACGGGGATTTAACCGCCCTCGACGTAGCCGATGCAGTACTTGTCGCTCCAGCCACACGAGACGTCATGGCAAGTCATCTCCATGGACTTCAACACGGTCCGCTGATGATGGCCCTATCGGTCGCTCGAAGCAGAGGCACTCCGATCATGATGGTTCCCAGCATGCACCAAGACCTTGCCAATGATGTTGTCACGGAGGAAATTGTTCATCAGCTTAGAAATCAAGGCATTGTGATTCATTGGGGTCCTAACGAAGAAGGGAAGCAGAAAACACCGGATGCGAGCACTATATGTGCGCACCTTTGTCATCAGATCAACAGCAACAAAAAGAACCGCCGTTCGGTTGTGATCACGCTTGGAGCAACATCCTCTCCCATCGATGATATTCGCCATGTTCAAAATACCAGTTCAGGGAAGACTGGTTGGGGTATTGCAGAGCATCTCCACCGACATGGACATGATGTCACTTGTGTTGCGGGAATAACGACAACTCAACCCCCATCATGGTTACCATTGGTCATTCATGCACCGAAGCCTGCTCAGATGTTGAAAGAATGCAAAGCACTGTCCAACGACGGAATTGATGCCTGGGTTCACGCAGCTGCAGTTTTGGACTATGTTGTAGGCGCTCCAGCAGAAGGGAAAATTGCGAGTCAACAAGGAACTTTATCCCTTGATTTGGTTGAGAGTCCGAAGCACATTAAAGAACTGCAAGATGATTGCAAAGAAAGCGTTAGGATTGGATTTAAACTTGAATCTGGAATCAAACAGAAGGACTTGATTTACCGAGCAGTTGCCCAAATTGAGACATCTGGAATGACTGCGGTTGTTGCAAATCGATTGGAAGACCTTGATGACCCATCTAAGCCACGCGGTTATTTGGTCGATTCCCTAGGGGCTCATTTTGTGTTGAATTCATCGGCTGACCTCCACGATGCGCTCATGACGCTTATTGAGCGTGGCCCGGGGGAATAAGCGTGAGAAGGTTTGCGATGGTAGGCCATCGTGCGATGTCAAAAGGAAAGTTACCACTCAATGACCTCGCAGGAGGTGCAGGACGAATGGATGTCCTCATACGTGCCATGATGGCGGCGCTTATGACCAGTCATGGGCTTCGTAAAGATACGGAGATTATACTTCATCTCGGAGGAGGTCCAGGTCCTCCACGACGAATTAGGTTTGATGGAAGTGAACTTGTTGGCGTCCATGCAGAAGAGCGTTCTATAGCCGGACAAATCGGTAAAGTCATCGCTAAACCACTGCCCCCAATTGGGCAATGGCAAACCATCTCAAGAGGAATAGAACACAGCGGAGGAAACCTTCAGACGACACTATCACAATGGGGAGATATTCCTGTTGTAGCTCTTGATGCAAAAGCCCCACGACTTTGGGCTGACCAAGCAACACTGCCCTCTTTGAGCAACGAAGTGGAAGTCGACCTAGGTTTTGTTCTCAGTGATGACCAGCCGCTTGAAGAGGAGCTTTTGGAGGGGACAACGCGTCGCTCAATTGGACAAAAGTGGCTGCAAGGCCACATGGCGATCGGCATTGTACACTTCCTTCTGGATGAAGGCGTTGACCTCAATCTGTGACCAGCCAATTGGGCCAACCGTCTTTTGAGTGGATGAGCACGCTTGCTAGAAGGTCTTCATCCATCGCAAACGGATGGCTTTGAGGCCAAACTGCAAGGCATGACAAACTGGCTTTATTCTCTTCGACTGCGTCGCAATCTCCGTAGAGAACTGGGCTGTGGTCAACCGAAGCAGCACCGATGGTGAATGTAGCGACCTCACTCTCGCCAAGGCCTTCAAATCGTACTGCATTGCGGTACCATCGAACGCCCAACCGAGTGCATGCCCATGCACCGTTCCACGTCGGAGGGACATTCAGATTTAACATTAAATCACCATTTTTGAAAGCCTCAAGGAGGGCTGATTCCGGGTCATCAAGCCAACCATCGTCGTTTCCAGGCCGGGGCCAAGAGGTGAAGTAATTCGTATCCATTGCATCATGTGGACGCCCCGCATTTGCAGCAACAAGAGGAAGGACATTCATTGCCCGTTCAACCAATTGAACCGTTGCTTCAATCGCCTTTTCCATGCCCTCAGAGTCAAACGATGTGAACGATGATGCAATCGCTGGCATACCGTAAAGGCCGGCTTCACGCGCTGCCCCCATCGTCCCACTGTGATACGAATCTTGTGAAAGATTCGGCCCGAGGTTGACTCCAGAAACAACAAGTTGAGGTTGAATATCGGGGATCAAATGCTGCAACCCTCCATCCATGGCCACAATAACCGTATCACAGGGCGTACCGTCCAATTCGAACAAATGAATTGGAGAATGTTCGGGATTCAAATCCCACTGGGATAGCAAATCCGTTCGTTCACGTAACCCCATGGGTTTCATGAGGTTGATTCGCATACCTGCTGCAGAATGATTGGCACTAGGAGCCAGGACAGCAATTTTGTGACCCTCCTTATGCAATGCTTTGACCAAGAGACTGAATCCTTCGGCTTCAATGCCGTCATCATTGGTAAGTAAAAGCCATCCCCGACGTGCAGACATAGGACCACCTAAAGAGAAGCCGTCGCTTCGTTGTTTTCATTGTTCGCTTTTTCCAAGGAAACGGTTTCCGATGTGTAAACGACCAAAATTAATCCCGTCATGAGAATGATTCCGCCAATCCATGTCCAACGGCCAGGTACGCCTGTATCAAAGAACAACCAGCCAATGAGCGAGCCAAGCAACGGTTCAAAGGTAACAGCAGTAGATACAACCAACGGTGAGATGTAACGAAGACAGGTGTTGAGACCAGTATGTCCCAACAAACCTGCTATGAGTGCAAGGAGGAGAAACCATATGAAAAATTCTGAGTCAATCCATCCGAACACTCCGAAGGTTGAAAATTTTGATTCGAGCATGTAAGAACAAGGAATGAGAACGATCGCAGCAATCAGAGTAACCGGGAACGCATAGAGAAAAATCGGCATCCATTTCCGTAGGATTCTGCCTACAACAATGTAGCCAACGACGAATACAGCTCCAAGAAATGCAAGTCCATCTCCGTAAACTGTGACGGTTTGGCCCCCTTGTGATTGGCCGTTGTCAAGAAGCGTGATTCCAGCACCCATGAAACAAATCAATGCTCCGTAAATCTCAGTTTCATGTGGCTTTCTAACCATCGGATGAACGTTCACAACCACAAGCATACCCAGAACAATAACGAGGGGATGAGCCGTGACAAAGAGAAGTGAATGCGTCAGTGAGGTCTCATCCAAACTCGCAACCCAAGCTCCAAAATGCGCAGCCAAAGCGAGACCACTCGCTCCCAAAAGCAACCAACTTCTCTTGGACCAATACATCTCTTTGGTTTCCCTTGTGACTCCTCTCCATTGATACAAAGCTAAGGGGGCAAGAACGATTGAAGTTAACTGCAATCTCCATGATGCACGCAACAACGGTGGGATTTCTTGGACGTGTTGAAACAGAGCACCCGCACTTGAAACCCCACAAACAGCCGCTACCAACAGACCCCAAACCCATGTGGGCACAGGACCTTCTTGAGTCATGATTTCACGCTCATGAATCCTGTAGGATCGCTTCCTTGCTACCGCCGCCAATGACGCCAACTCGCTTGAAGAGCAGGTAAATCGCAACGCCGACAACGACGTTAATCGTAATGAGGCCTGCCATTCTGATGCCATACCAAGCATATGAATTAGGGAAATCCTCAACTCCCATCACGGTTCTTCCATCACCCGCCTCATTGTACCATATTGAATCGATAAACGAAAGAATACTGGATTCGGTTCCAAAGAATGCTTCACCGGTTAGCAAACCTGCAGCGACCATGAACGTACTGAGCAGGATGAGGGCCCGTTGCTTCTCAGCGGCAGTCGTACCTTCACTCTCTTTGAGAGCATCAATACGCGGCGCCAATTTCTTGTCTTCCCAGTTGTCTCGAGCAACACCACCAATGAGCATCGGCAATGTGTGTGGGACGTCAAGGTACATCCCTAATCCAAACGATGTGCCCATTCCGGTAGCCCATTCAACGAACATACCCAAAAGGAAACCAAGTGCAAGAAGAACCAAGTCTCCCTGTCCTTCAGCAAAAATAACTGAGAACGTAGCGAAGGCATTCGCTTGTGGGGCAATGAGTTGAATTCTGCCTTCAGCGAGTTGGATTGAAAGGAAAATGGCAACACCGGCACCAATAATTGCACCTGGGACTACACCCATAATGTTCCCCTTGGAAATATGATAAGGTCGGTTACCGATGTATAGGCTGTTCTTGTAATCTCCAATGACGGTACCAGACATCGAGATCGCAGAACCAAAGACCGTCGTTCCAACCAATCCCAGAAGAACCGCATCTTGAGTGTTGAGTTCCAACAATTCTTGGGCATTCAAAAAGACTCCAAGGAGCATCAAAAGAACGATGAACGATGTTCCTGAAACTGGCTCAATCCCCGTCTCACCCATCACACGCACTGCAATAGCACCAAGCATGAAGGTTGTAAGAATGAGGACAAGTGCAAACACAAGAGAAGCTAATGGAGAGAAACCTCCAATGGTAAAGATGAGAATCATGGCGAAGAAGGTGACACCCATAAAGATGGGAATATGTTTGAGCGGCCATTCATACCATCCTTTTCCTTCCATGTATTCTTGGCTTCCTTCACCAGTAAACGCTGCACCAATATCGGTGAAGATGTTAGCAAATGTACGCCACATCTTGGCCAATCCAAACATTCCACCGCCAACGATTGAACCGATAGCGATGGTTCGAACTGTTTTACCAAAGGCAATCATTTGCAAGGCTTCAGAACCTCCGTCAGCATAACTTTGAATCGGAATGTTCGCCTGTTGTGCGGCGTCATAAATTGGTACATTCAAGAACACAGCAAGAGGAACGAGGAAGAACCAGCCCACGATGGTACCCAAATTGACCAAGAAAGCAACACGGGTCTTCATGAACCAACCAATTGCAAACATCGATGGAGTCAATGCAACCCCGATATAGGTGTAGGCGAAGGGATTCCATGCCGTATCTTCTGACCAGTGAGTTTGGCCCAAAGAGATACCGTCATTTGTACCGGATGGTTGATGGATTTTACCATGTGAGTAAAAACTGGCTAAGCCGATGTCGCCGTAGTGGAGGCTCTCAGCAATGAAATCCATCAAAGCAATTTTTCTGTCATTCATCCAAATAAGAGGGTACTCAATGAGGAACAGTCCAATCATGGTGATGACCGTCCATACACCGATTGTCTTCAGAGAATCACGAGCGTGTTCAACTGCACCCGTACTGACGTCCGATGAGATGTCAAGCATCTTGAGGGTCGCTTCAAATCCTGGGAGTGGAAGCGGGTCTTCAACCAACCATACCCTTCGGAAGATGATGAAATACATCACGCCAAGGAACCCAGCAAACATCGATGCTACGATACCAACAAAGGCCAATCTAAACGTATCACCTTCGCCTAACGTGACCAAAGGTCCTGAAGCCAATGCATAATCAGGCTGACTGGCTAAAAGAAAAATTGCAGGGAATGTAAAGATGAAACCCGTGGATGCGTGAGTTGCGCCCGTTGTCGCAGAAGTGGCGATGTTAACTTCGGACGGTGACCATTTCAACGCCATTCCAAGAAGGTAAGCAATGTACCACGCAGCGGAGATGGCGAGTCCAAGTTTCAACCCAATGTATGCGGTAACACCTGAAAATACGGCACCAATACCAATACCGATCATGACTTTTGATGTACTCCAGTGGGATACTTCAAAGGACTCTTGAAGATTCTTTTCTTCCAAGTATTGTTCAAGAACACCCGTGTTGAGGTTGTTGTACATCTCATCGTCAAGCCACGTCAGTGTACCGGACTCAATCGCCTTGAGACCTTCAGGAGTTACCGGTTGCCTGTAGGCTGATTTAGTCACTGTTTTACGGGAAGGAATATCTTTCTTAGCCATATTAACACCACCCGGAGCCCCAGCGCCTAAGGTGAAGGGAGCGAACCCACTTCATGACCGTTACGCTATTGAGTTCAGCCAAAACTGATGTTTGTGTCAATCAAGCTGCGGCTCGATTTCGCTCATCTTCAGCACGTGCAACAGCGATTCCGTCTTCAACATCGACTTTACGAAGAATGATGGCCCCTGCTACAATCAACAAAGAGATTGCAAAAATTCCAACGCGAGAATCAAACCAGACGGTCATGAGTGAATAGATCAGCGGCCCCAAGAGAGCTGCAACCTTTCCGAAGAAGCCAAAGAAGCCAAAGAATTCAGCAGAACGTGTTTCTGGAACCATTTGACCGAACATGGAACGAGCAAGTCCCTGTGAACCACCGAGAAGAGCACCACCAAAGGCACCCAAGAGAAGGAATTGGAAGAAGACTGAAATTCCCAACGGTTGCCATACGAGGGAACGAGCAGTTTCAGGAATGAAATCCAATTTTCCATCGCCAAGACTTGTTGGGTGTTCAACACCCACGCTGGTTGTATCTCCGAGTGTGCCGTTGACTATGCTGTAGGAGAATCGTGATTCTCCCATTGTTGCTTCAAGAGCGGCCAAGGAAGTAGCATTCAAACTGACTGCAATAGGTGTTGCAGTTCCGTTTTTCTCGTACGCCCATTTCACAGCATAACCATCCTTGTAATCATCGTTTTGAACGACGGGGAGGACTGCCTGATGCTCAATAGCCCATTGTTGTTCATCGTCATCGGGTAGGGCTGCAATGTTGTTCACACCTTCACGAGCGGTTGCAACATATGTGTTTTCAGCTTCATCCCAAGTATACTGAATGTCATATTCCTCATGATTCTCCAGTTCGAGAGGTGCGAAGGATAGTGCTCCAACAATCACGAAACACCAGCAGACCAAAGAAAACTGAAGGGCTTTCTTCGTGCCCCATTTTTCAGCCAATTTGGTGAATCCAATCGCCGCAGGTGCTGCAACAAACTGAATGATGAGGATGGTAGCAATGAGGCCACTCACAGTTAATCCGAGAACGACAATTCCGAAAACACCGGAGAGGGCAGTAACTGAATTGATTCCATCGATGAAACAGAAGTATGCGATCATGTAGATGAACAAGGTGCGGAATTCCTTGATGCCCATAAGGGTCTTCTTGACCTCTCCAAGAGCCATCTTTGTTGAAGCGATGAGACCCATTGGTTCCATTTCATTGTCGATGTGGGGTTCGGGAACCATCTTGAAGGTCATCTGTGCGAATCCAAGCCACCAGATACCGGAACTCGCCATTGCAAACGGAATAACCCACGATTGGACTGAGCCACTTGCGTCAACGATGAACGTGACCATGAGTAGATGAACAAGGAGAAGAATTCCTCCTCCAAGATAACCAGATGCAAATGCCTTGTTTGAGATTGCGTCCATTTCAGACTCATCACCCATATGAGGGAGCAAAGCGTTGTAAAAGACACCGGCTCCATTCAAACCAACGTTGGCAGCCATGAACATAATCATGGCCCATATCCAACCTATAGAGACTCCAAGGTAAGGAGATAAAGCAAGCAGAATACAAGAAACTGAACCTAGGATGGTTAGAACTCTTAACCACCACATTTTGATCATACGTCGGTCCGCGATAACACCAAGCGAAGGTGCACAAATTGCTACGAAAAGAGCACCGAACATGACTGCAGCTGAAAACATTGCGTCAGCAGTCCATTCGGAACCGAGTATCTTCATCGAGATTCCGTTCGCTTCCATAAACAGATAGGCGAACCAAGCAGGGAAGATGGCTGTTGTGACAGAGGTCTCAAAGGCACTTTTCCCCCAGTCATAGGCACAGTAACCTCGTACACGTTGGTCTGCTTCTGGTGCTTTTACTTCATTCTCCATGACTGCGGAGTAACGACATAGCATATGAAGTCATTTCCGACGAAATCGGAAAAACACTGTTTTGCAACGAAGGTTGCGTTAACCATCAATGGTCACGAATGATAATGTAGCGGCCAAGGGCTTCTTGCCACATGATTTTGTTCCCGGATTCAACATTCATTCCTTCGTCAGAATCTGGAAGAGGGAGAATCATCATGGAGTAATCTCGGTCATTCATTGCATGGACTTCATTTCCTTCGATGTGAGTCACGGTAGCCGTTCCCTTTTCGATCATTGGGACGTTGATACTGTCAGTAACGGTCCCAACGTGAGAAATCTTCTTCTTTGTGAATATGCTTTCCAAGGAGAGACGAGCTTTAGCAGAGCCGTGCTTTCCTGGCTTGGATTTTGAAATGCTCAAAATCTTGTATGCTTCATCATCTACAACACAAAATCGTCCGACTTTTAGCGTTCGAATTTCAACACGGTCTGTTCCTGGCATGGTTCACCCTCATCCCTCTGTCACGGTTTGGGCTTATGACTATTGGGGCGAGATGGCTTCAAAGTTCATAAATCACGGACATCAAATCGCTGTCCTGATTGTCCCATCGTGTGCTCGGTAATCAGCGGATAAAGAAGGGAGGCAACATCATTTGGGTCGGTAAGATGGCCATCGGTGTGGTAAGATACAAACGCTTCATGAGAAGGAAAATCAGCAGGGTCTACGGAACGAATATCCTCCTGCATTCCAGTATCAACAATCCCAGGTGCTACGGAAATAGCGCTAATGTTGTGTTGAACGCCCTCCTCAGCCAAACAACGAGCCCACATGTCCAAGCCTGCTTTTGCAGTACAATAAGCAGACCAAGACTCAACCGGCCTGAGTGAAGCACCACTGGAGATGGTCGTAATTCGGGTTTGTTGTGGTCCTTTGAGTAAAGATGACAGTTGTTGGGTTAAATCCTGGACACCAATCAAATTGACTTGGATACTACGAGACCATTGTGAAACATCAGCATCCATCATCGGTTTCACCGGATGGATGGACCCGGCGTTGTGGACCAGTCCATCAAGACCATCAACGGAAGAGATCAATTTCTTTGCTGATTCTGAAATTTGTGCGGATGAGGCAAGGTCACAAGGGAGGGAAAAAGAGTATTCAGAGTTCTTTTTTACCAATTTTACTGCCTCATCAAGTTCTGGAGAATCACGAGCAAGGAGAATCACTTGGTGACCATGCTCAGCGAGCAACAGTGCCAGTGACCTCCCAATTCCCTTTGATGCACCAGTAACCAAATAAACGCCCATGAGCCCTTCAAATCAACTTAGCATTTGAGGATGCCCCAGATGATTTACTAGCAGATTCAATTCAAGATGGAAAATCAATTTGACTTTTCAGGTCCAAGGTCGGTTGAAGGGCTCTAAATCATATATGGCGGCTTCAATTTCTGATTCAACAAGAGATACTTCCTTTTCACCGAGATTTGCCTCCAAGCGACGAATGATCCTTCTGCAACGATAACTTAAGCGACCAGAAAGTGCAAACATCGCCAAGAGAAAGCGACTTGCTCGGCGTTGCTCGTCAGCACTAATGGGTTGCCCTTTTGGCCGAGGATTACCGATGAGTTTGAGAATACGAATTTGATTGGGGTGGATAAATCGCGCCGATGTTATCTGTTCCTGAATGCCATCGTAAATGGCTTGATGCAAAGCAGGTGAAAGATGTTCCAATCCTTCTGGGAACGTATGTTCAAGCAAGGATGGCGTGAGTTCGTGACCCACCAAACGAGAACGCATATCACGCATCATCGTGTTCATCCCGAGGACGTTGATGAGCACAAAAATAGGCAAGGATACGAGTTCGACAAACGCCCTCAAAGCAGTCCTACCAATCAACTGTACCCACATCCTACGAATAATGGATTTGAACAATGTTGCACTGACTACGATTCTAAATTTTTTCAGCAATTTCCGGATGACCATTCCCAATTTACCGATGTGTGCAAGTGGGTCAATGCCAAACATTGTACCTTGGAATCCGGGAGCGCCCAATGCTGCATGGATCAACCAATGTGGAATTGATTCCTCCAAATCCAATTTTTGTAATTCATCGTCAGGAATTCCGAGCACCTTTGCCATACGCGCAGCTGTTTTCAACGAATCACCGTAAATGAAAATTAATTCAAACGATGTTGAAAGAAACCCTGCTATGGCGATTGCAAAGAAAAATGAGTATGCATTCCACCCATCAGAACCCTCCCATTCATGCAACCAAAGGGCGACAAAGACAACGAACATACCCGAGATTAGCCCAAATAACGCTGCACGAAGTACTGAAAGGCGATGGAGCATATCCAATCGCTTGTCAGCATCCCTTCGGTTCAAAATGTGAACTTCATTTGAATCTTCGACTTCCAAAAGGAAACGTCCAATTGCCCATCGTTGCAATTGATTTTTTAGCACAATTTAACACCTAATATGTGTAAAATCCTTGGCCAGTTTTCCGACCAAGTTTGCCTTCCTCAACCATGGATATGAGAAGTGGAGCAGGTGCATATTTGTCATCACCAAGTCCTTCATGAAGTACATTCATGATGTGAAGGACTGTATCCAGTCCAATCAAGTCCGAAAGAGCAAGAGGTCCAATTGGATGGTTCATGCCGAGTTTCATGATGCCGTCAATCGCTTCTGGTTCCGCAACTCCCTCTTGCAATGTAAGAATGGCTTCATTCAGCATTGGGCACAGAATTCGGTTCGAGACAAAACCAGGAGCATCGTTGCACGATAGGGCAATTTTACCCATCTTCTCTGCCGCTTCGTTAACCGAAGTATTGGTTTCAACGCTGGTTTGATTTCCGTTAATTACCTCAACCAATTTCATGATTGGAACTGGATTCATGAAGTGCATTCCAATGACCTTGTCTTGCCGGTTTGTTGATTCAGCTATGGTGGAAATAGAGATTG
>PBTH01000019.1 GCA_002726495.1 Methanobacteriota archaeon
CTATTAAAGGTAGTATTACCTGCAGGAATTTACCGTGATGCCTGATATAACACCCCGTTACCTGGTCCCCTTCCATCCTAAGGAAGTGGCACACCGCTTTACCGATGTTCTGATTATCGGTGGTGGCCTCGCTGGTCTGCGCGCGGCAAATGCTGTTGACCCTTCCAACAACCTGATGATTGTGACCAAAGATCGGCTGCAACAATCCAACAGCAATTATGCACAGGGCGGAATCGCCGGCGTCATGCACCCCGAAGATAACTTTGAAAACCATATTCGGGATACACTTACAGCTGGTGGTAGTTTATGTGATCAGGACATTGTTGGAATGGTCATCAAAGAAGCGCCTGATCGCATCCGCGAATTGATGCAGTGGGGCACGAACTTTGATAAAGATTCCGGGCAACTTTCGCTCGGTCGTGAGGGCGGACATAGCCATCATCGTATTCTGCATGCTTTGGGGGATGCTACGGGGAAAGAAATCATTCGAGCCATGATTCAATGGACTCGCAAACTCCGCAATGTCAGCATTCTGGAAAACACCTTTACGCTCGACCTACTGACCGAAGACGGCGTCTGTCGCGGAGCGCTTATCCGTCAGGGTCAAGATATGATTATGGTGTGGGCTAAGCAGACCATTCTTTGCACCGGCGGCGCCGGACAATTGTATCGTGAGTCCACCAATCCACCGGTTGCCACTGCAGACGGACATGCTTTGGCATTTCGTGCAGGAGCTGAATTGTCAGATATGGAGTTCATGCAATTTCACCCAACCGTTCTTTACATTGCAGGTAGTAGCCGAAATCTAATCACGGAAGCCATGCGAGGAGAAGGCGCCTATTTAGTAGATAACAATGGCTCTCGTTTCATGAAGGAATTTGACGACCGCGGAGAACTCGCACCTCGAGATGTCGTTTCGCAAGCCATCGTTTCCCAAATGGAAAAGACACGGCACCCCTGTGTTTACTTAGATTTATCTCATCTGAATCCTTCGTACGTCAAAAACCGATTTCCCGGCATTGCTCGAACCTGTGAAAAGTTTGGCATTAATATTACCTCGGATCGGATTCCTGTTCGACCTGGAGCTCACTACATGATCGGTGGGGTCACCGTCGACTCATCTGGACGAACAACCTTACCCGGCCTGTGGGCCGCGGGCGAAGTTACCGCCACCGGGCTTCATGGTGCCAATCGTCTGGCCTCAAACAGCCTGTTAGAGAGTTTAGTTTTCGGAGCACACGCCGGGCAAGAAGCATCTCGGGCAGCCACTAAGATGCCGGAACACTATGAAGCCCGTCAGATTAGTAACCCACACGTTGCATCGACAAACGAAATCATGGACCTGAATGACATTACAAATTCACTTAAAAGTTTAATGTGGCGATTTGTCGGCGTGCGGAGGGAAGCGAATACGCTTCAAGAAGCACTCGCTTCCATCGATAGCTGGAGACGATATGTCCTGCCTGCTCAGTACACCAGTCTGCAGGGCTGGGAATTACAAAACATGTTGACCATTGCTCGTATCATGGTGGATTCCGCATTACAACGTGAAGAATCACGAGGAGTTCATTTACGAACCGACTTCCCAATCATAGATAATAAAAACTGGAATCGCCGCTTGCGAATTTCCAAATCCGGATAAGTGAATTCAAAAGGATCCGATTCTATTAGCGGGATAGAACCAGAAACCATCCAAAACCGTATTAACACAAGACACAAATCTAATATATAACCGCCTTCAAACCTAATTCGAAAAACTCAAGCAAACATCTCCCATGACAGAAGACGACTCCATAGCACAATTGCTGGCAAGTACATCTAAAGAAACGGATGTGGCGTCGGTTGAGACACCTGAACCAGAAGTGGTCGATCGCGATCCACCAGGACCAAGTGATGAGATCATGATTGAAGCGAATCAACTCTCGAAGTTCTACGGAGAGTTTGCCGCGACAAGAAACGTTAACTTTCAAATCAAACGCGGGGAGGTTGTTGCCTTTCTGGGGCCCAACGGTGCCGGCAAAAGCACGACGATGAAAATCCTCACGGGGTACCTGTCTCCATCTGAAGGAGTTGCCAGCATCGCTGGTTATAACATGGCCAGCGAACGCATCGCTGGCTCCCGCCACCTAGGTTACCTGCCGGAAAATGGACCACTGTACCTCGACATGACTCCTCATTCTCTACTCTCATTTTTTGCCGACGCCCGAGGGATGTCCCGACGAGCCCGAACGGAACGCATTGAAGCCGTCGTCGACTTATGTGATCTAGGTAGTGTAATCCACAAGGCCATCGGTAAACTGTCAAAGGGTTATCGCCAGCGCGTCGGTATGGCACAAGCGTTGTTACACGAACCTGACGTTCTCATCATGGACGAACCAACTGCCGGCTTAGATCCTAACCAAATTCAGGAGGTACGAAATACGATGAACCGTCTTGGTAAAGACCGAACCATCCTGTTGTCCACTCACATCATGCAAGAAGTAGAAGCCATGGCAAATCGAGTCATCATGATCAATGAAGGACATCTGGTTTATGACGGGCCCATGAACAAATTGGCCGAATCCGGCGAAACTTTGGATCAGGCTTTCCGCCGCAAAACTGAATTTATTGACACCATTTAATCGCAACGACGTCGCAACGAAACCAAAGTTCAACACATCGAAATAGTAAATAGCGGACTATGGACCAAATCGGAACCAACTTGATTTTATCTTTGGGTGACCTAATTTTTCGCGATCTGCTGATCGTGATCATTCTGGCTGGAATTCTCGTGCCTCTGAACTATACAAGGCATGCGGCCATCGCCGTGGTGCGCCAAAACTTCCGCGGGTACTTTAGTAACCCGACTGGATATGTTTTCTTGTGCGTGTTCGTACTTTTGACTTCGTTCGCTGCCTTTTGGCCCAAAGAGTTTTTCAATGCCAACCTGGCAAATCTATCCCAACTGAATGAATACCTACCACTGATCATGCTGATCTATATTCCTGCAATCACGATGGGGATTTGGTCTGAAGAGCGTCGAGGCAAGACCGATGAATTACTACTAACATTACCCGCCCGGGATTCAGATATCGTCATCGGCAAGTTTATCTCCGCTAGTTTAATCTTCACGGTCTCACTACTGTTTTCACAATTGTCGAATTTCGTGGTGCTCGCGTTTTTAGCAAAAGAGCCTAATGTCTGGACAGTTGACCTGGACACCGGTCTGCTGGCGACAAACTACTTTGGTTACTGGCTTATCGGTCTGGCGATGTTGGCCATCGGAATGGTGGCTTCGTTCCTCACCAGTAATATGACGATCGCATTCGTTTTTGGATTAGCTTTCAACGTGCCGTTGGTAGCAGCCAAATCTGCTGACTTGTTCGCATCCACTTCAAGCTTTGCTCAGTTAATTTCTAAATGGGGTATCCATGCCCAGTTTGATGACTTCCAACGAGGTATTCTGAGTTTATCCTCTATGATGTACTTCCTCATGATCATCTGTATCAGTCTCTACCTGTGTATGATCATGATCGGCAAAAGACACTGGTCCGGGGGACGTGACGGAGACCGACTGTGGATTCACTTCCTTGTTCGAATCTGTGCACTGTTCATCATGGTTTTCTCATTAACCCTCGTTTTTGATAGCCAGGATCTGGTGCGTTACGATACCACTCGAGGAAAAATAAGCTCGCTTTCAGATGATACTCGCCAGTTGATCGACAATCTGGACCCCGAGCATCCTGTCTACGTTGAAGCCTTTATTAGTAATCAGGTTCCCGAACAATATATCAAAACCAGGTATGACCTGATTTCATTACTGAAGGAATTCGGAACTCACAGCGATGTCTATTTGACACTGCATGATAATCTCGAGTCTTACGACGAAGTTGTCGCCAACGCCGAAGACAATCACAGTATTCCGGTAGTCACGGTTGCAGGCGAAGACGCCAATCGTCCCATTATTATGGGTGCTGTATTCCGTAGTGGACTCCAAAAGGTCGTGGTTCCCTTTTTTGACTACGGGATCCCCGTCGAGTACGAACTCGCCCGCTCAATTTCAACTGTCGCCAAAGGCACCCGTAAAACGATAGGCGTCATTGACTCCGATGCCAACATTTTAGGAGGGTACAGCTTTACCAGCGGTCGCCCGACTCGAATTCCTCAACAAAGCTTCATCACTGAGTTACAGAAGCAGTATCGAGTTGTTAATGTTGATGCTGAACAAGAAATCTCTACCACCGAATATGAATTATTATTCATCGCCCAACCTTCTTCTCTGGAAAATATGAAACTCACGAATATTCTTCGTGCCCTTCAGTCCGGTGTGCCTGCTGTCATCTTCGAAGACCCGCGTCCGGAAACAATCTCGGCCCCCGGTACAGGCGTACCTCGCCAGTCCATCGAACAAATGATGGGACTGCCCGGACAGCCCCAACAAAAGGGAAGTATCTCGCGATTATGGGATTTATTGGCGATACAGGTTCCGGGAAAACCTTCTGTAACAAACCAGGGGCTATGGGATCCCAATCTTGTCTGGCAAACAGAAAACCCCTATCCACTACTTAAGTATCAGGACATCCTCGATACGTGGATCTTCACTCGCAACCTGGATCCTGATCACCCGATCACGAAAGAGCTACAGGAAGTTTTGATTCCGGTAGGAAGTCCGATCATACCCGATCCCACGAAAGATCACCTAACAATCACTCCACTGATTCGTTCATCCGTACGGAACTCAGGTACGCTTGAATCATCTCCCTATCAAATTGAACTACAGGCGATGGCCAATGGTAGCCGGGGTGCCAAAGCTCGTATCAAACAACTCCAAAATGAAGGGACCAACGGGATTCAGAATCTGGCGGTGCATATTACGGGAACACCAACCGGTGCCCAGGCTGATGACAATGGCAAGACCCCTCAATTAAACGTCGTGTATATCAGCGACCTAGATATTATG
This sequence comes from Methanobacteriota archaeon, assembly GCA_002726495.1. Taxonomy (GTDB): domain Archaea; phylum Thermoplasmatota; class Poseidoniia; order Poseidoniales; family Poseidoniaceae; genus Poseidonia. The sequence goes on from PBTH01000019.1 coordinate 4,940, forward strand.
TTCAATGCCTTCCTGACTGTACGAGCCAGACCTACCGCCTTTCAGGATGTCTCTTACAAATTTGAGAACATCACCTTTCTCCTCAACGTGATAGACTTCCTGGCAGAAGAAAACGACTACATTTCCATTCGCAACCGTAAGCTTCGTCATAGCTCACTAAAAACCGTAGAACATCAGATCAACGAGGAACAACAAACGCTTACGAATGAAATCAGCAAGTTCCATAAAGTCATGGATAGTCAAATCACATTAATCGAGGATGGTATGCAAAGTGAAATGGAGGCGTTGCAAACTCAACTAGCTACACTACAAGATCCAACGAACACCGATAAGCCTGACCCCGCTGTATTACGGGCAAAAGTTATCAATCTGAATAGCCGCCAACAGGAGAATCAGAGAAAACTGGAGGTTGAACAGGTGAAGCAGGAGCGGGACCGTGATAAAAAGATCGCCACCATCCGTCGTGACAGCAATCGAAAAATAGCCCGAATGCAGAATAAGTACAAGTTCCTGGCCGTCCTGATTCCACCAATTCCTCCACTTTTAATCGCTGTCTTTGTCTTCTTTAATCGACGAATTAAGGAACGTGAAGGAGTCGCAGCATCTCGACTCCGCTAACACTACAGTCTTCAGTCTCCCTTTAACTACAACAAACCAAACTTAGATTCCTCGATATGAACAACGTCATTCAAACTTGTATTTTCGTTGCCCTGGCGATCATCTCAGTTGTAGCCGCTGTGCTCACCAATGATATTGGTGAAACAGATACACAACAGAACCGCCGAAGCATTGCCAAACAGGATGAAGGCAACCCAGTCTTTGAAGGTTTCACTGCTGAACGAGCGGTGGAATTAAAAATCACCACCTATGACGATTTAACTGCCCGCATCAAATCGTTTAGTGTCAAGCGTGACGGCACGGGCCAATGGGTTATTCCTTCACACAATAACTATCCGGCAGATGCGGAAGAACAAATGGGGTCCGCTGCGGCCGCGTTTAGTACCTTAGAAGTAAAAGAAGTCATTGATGTCGACAGTGGTGCCCACGAAGACTACCACGTCATCGAGCCAAACACTGACACACTGGACGTTGGCACCGATGGTGTTGGAACGCTTATTACGGTGACCGATGAAGAAGGAAAATCTTATTCACTGATAGTTGGTGCCAAAGTAATGAAAGGAACGGATGCGGGGTTCGACCCTCGAATGCAGCAAGCCTACTACGCTGCTCGCAGGCCAGATAGTGACACTGTATTTACCGTCGATCTGAAGATGGCCATTTTTGAAACTGAGTTTTCCAAATGGATTGACACAAACCTTCTTGGACTCAATGGGCTGGATGTACGGCAACTTGCCATTCAAGACTACTTCATCAGCTTGAACCCGGAAGGTAGTCCCATCATGCTACGTCGCTCTAACTCTTCCATGATCTTAGATGATGTTGATCTGGCCTGGAAACTGGACAACATGGTCCAGTACGACCAAAACACACAGGAGCCATTCACCATTGAGCTGACTGAAAACGAAGAACTTGATTTAGACCGGATTAACATTTTACAAAGTGCACTTGAAAATCTGACTATTAAAGGAGTGCTGAGAAAACCGGCGGTCCTCCGTCCCGACCTGAAAATCACACCCGCAGCCATTGCGGACGTAAAGACATCAGAAACATTGACCCAGCTAGGATTGTTTGGTGACCCCAATACGACGGTCGACAACCTGATGGATCTAAAGAGCGCTAACGGCGAGATCCACATTTCGATGCAAACAGGAATTAAGTACATCCTTCGTTTTGGTGAAGTGGATTCCACCTCAGGAGCACAAGACTCTATCCATCGGTACCTGTTTGTTACCACTGCCTTTCAGCCAAATATGATCCCCACCCCTGCCTACACTCCCCTTCCAGAGGCTGGACCCGCCGAACCCAATTCGGAAGGAAGTTGTCAGGCTGAAGATCCCACTACAGATTCGGAATCCACCAAAGAAGCAGAGCAACCTACTTTAACACCGGAACAATTAGCAGAACTCAAAGAAACAATCATGCGAGAAAATGCTCGTTTGAAAGAAGAATATGATTCGCAGCTGATAGGAGCTCAAAACTCGGTGCGAATTCTCAACAGTCGTTTTGCGGACTGGTTCTATTTAATTGACGAAACCACCTTCAACAAAATTCACTTAACAAACAACGATCTGATCAAAGCCAGATCATCAGAGCTTGGGGACGGACTTCCAAACCTTCCGGGGTTACCAGGTGTTCCTGGCCTGCCTGAAAATCCAAAGACCACTCCTGAATCAACGCCAGATCCAGCGAACCAGTAATTCACTTTTTTCCTGTTACACCTTTCCTTTGATACCATGCCTACTTCTGCGGGACTTGACGACAGAACCTATCGTGACGAGATTCAATCTTTGTCACGCGAGGCATTGGAATGTCTCCAACTGGAAAAGCTAAATACGCTGTTAGCTCAAATTCTGCCAGCCAATCGCTTCTACCACGAAAAGCTTGGAGACCTTACAGCACTAGAAAGTATTGAGCAATTAAAACAACTTCCGTTTACAAACAAACGTGAGCTTTTGTCAGAAGGCCTTTTTGCCAACAATCTGACTTGGCCGGTAGACCAATACGTTCGATTCCATCGAACATCAGGCACCACGGGTAAACCTATGGCTGTTCTGGATACAGCCGACGACTGGGTTTGGTGGATGAATGTCTGGCAGTATGTTCTGGATGC
>PBTH01000059.1 GCA_002726495.1 Methanobacteriota archaeon
AGAAAACTATTCCTTCTACGACGATAGCAACGAAGTCACGGTTGTAGCATTTATTTTTACTCGCTGTCCAGATGTTTGCCCCGTGATAACACAACTCATGAAGAGCGTTGAAAATTCGCTCAGCGATAACGAAAAACAAGATGTTACGTTCATATCGATTACAGTAGATCCAAGGTATGACACTCCTGAGCGACTAAAAGAATATACGGGAATTCACGGAGTTGAATGGCCTCACCTCACTGGCACAAATGAACAGCTTAGGCCAGTTTGGGATACATTTGGAATCACGGTGAATGAGAGCGTTATTGATGCTCATATCATGGATTACCAGCCCGGCGAAGCGTCCGTAACCGTGGTTAATTCATCTGGAAATTCATCTACCCACATGTTTGGTCTATCGGGTTGGACCCTGACCGAAACGCTCGCCAATGAAGCAGGGATTGAGCTCAACGCCTCAATGACACAATACGGGCACTATGTAAGTGCAATAGGCGGAGAAGAATCCCCCAGTGACTACTCATGGTGGTGGGAACTTAACCTATGGAACAATTCAGCAAGTCAGTGGGAAGCGTCACCCGTCGGCATTGATCTTGTAAATTCTCTTGATGATAACCCGCAAATCGCTTGGATGCCATCGTCAATGAACAGATCAAATCTATCTTCGCCAATTGATAACTCCGAAACCAGCATGACCATCATGTGGCTTAATGGAACAGAGGTCCATGTGGAACTTGAGTCTTTCAATGGATATCATATTACCAAAGGAGCGCTAAATGACGCTGGGGTCAACGCAACCATTGAAGATTCATCTTACGGCCACTTCCTTAGTTCCCTAGCTGACGAAGAAGCACCAAGTGATTCCTCTTGGTGGTGGAGCCTCTACAGTTGGAATTCAAGAAATACCTCCTGGGAACTCTCCCCAGTCGGCATGGACGAAATTGATGAACCAAGACACATCGCTTGGGCCCCATCAACAATCAACGTCTCCGATATTCCATCTCCAATCAAGAACTCTACGGGTGTAGTGTGCAGCGGACACGGTTGGGAAATGGGTTCAGGCTCAAGCCTTCATTGCATGTGTGATGATGGGTATACTTGGGATGGCGAAGATAGGACATCTTGCGTTCCAGAAGAATCTCAAGAATTCAACGTTGGCCACTCAACCATCACGTACATCATCAATGAGAACCGTCAACCTGTTCTTGCTTGGACGGGTGACAATTGGAAGGTTGAAGACTTCACTGCAGACCTCCGGGAAATTCTAGAAAACGATGGACTTGGAGACAGTGACCCTCTTGAAACACCCGGTATGACCTTCATTCTCGCCTCACTTGGATTAGGACTTGCAGTAATTTATGCTCCTCGTAAAGAGGAGAATGTTGAGACACTGAACAAGCGAAAGGGGAAAAAGAGGGAAACCTCCCGCCTTCAATAAAGCAGTCGTCGCATAGCCTGGTATTGCGCCGGATTTGAAATCCGGTGTCCCCGTGACTCGGGAGTTCAAATCTCTCCGACTGCGCCAAATCATTACCATTTGGATGCAAATCTCCGTCCTTATTGGGGGAAGACTTCTCAAACTCTACGCCCCCTCCAAGGTCCATGCGCCGAGGTACTCTTGCCCTGTTGTTCATCGCGAGTATGTTACTAGCTGGATGCTTTGGCCCTTCTACGGCTTCTTGGGGAGACGGAGAAAATGCAGTGATTGTCTCGTTTGAAAAGGAGGACATCGATGTGGTGTCAACTCTTTCTGGCTCAAAGACAACCGTATCAGACCTCCAAGCCGTAGGGTGCAACCCTGGCGGTGAAGGTGGTGCTGCTTTGGTTGAAGGCGAAGGGGCCGCCATCAGTTTCACCGGCTATTTGGCCGCCAGTACCTTTTACGACACACATGACCCACTCTTGGGTGGATCCGACTTGAATTATGGCGTGACGACAGCCGTAGCAATACAAGAGATGTCCTTTGATGAAGCCGCAACAGTGGTCGATGGGGATGGAGCACGAATTGATGTGAAAGCATGGTCAAACCCATTCTACCCTGAAACAGGAGCAGGCAGTATTGACTTGGACGAGATCGATGGTGAGGCAAAAACTCAATGGTTTGTTTTGGGGCTTATTCCCGCAACTGAGAACGTTCACACCGGTTTGACTTCACTTGGTGAGTGGCACCAACCGGTGACCGTAAGCGGATACATGGTAAGTAGCAACGAATCTGGCGTCGGATACTACAAAGAGAGTTTTGGAGATTTTATCTCCAATGATTGTTCGATGAGCGTTGATGACAGAACAAACCGGGGCGACTACTTTGTGGTGGTCACAAGTATTGCACTGGACGGTGCAAGCGTTAGCATGGATGGAGAAGATGACGACGAATGGGTTCAAGGAAATGTACCGATCCTTGGCCGAGCAGGGTTCATCATGTTCTTCCTTATTGCTGGAATCGGTGGCGGAGTAGGCGCGTTCATTTTATCCCAAGGACTTGTTCTTAAATCTGCAAAAGGAACCATGCGAACCCTTCTTGGAGAAGGCGGTTTAGAAAAGGTCGCCCAAGTCAAAGAAGACATGAAATCAGCAAAGGAGGCAGGTATGGAATCTCCTGATGAACGTAAAAGGAGAAAGGAAAGAGAGCGAAAAGAGGCGGAAAAGAAAGCCAAACCTGCTCCTCGAAGCGAAAAGAAACCGCAAAAGGAAGAAGATTCACTCGGTGGATTTGACCTCGATAGCGTATTGGCCTCAACAGCAATACCCACGCGGGGTTCGGGCAATGGCCCTTCCGAGAGAAAAAGTTCAGTCATCGTCACCGAAGCAGCACAAGAAATGGAACAAATCAGCAGGGAAGCGAGTGAATCAACGTCACTGCCCTCATCATTTGGTGAGCGAAGAAGTTCATCTGTAACATCCTCAAGCCCCCCTACATCTCGAAGTCCTCCTACACAACAGGATGCTCCTGCTAGAAAGCCACCTGTGCGTCGTAGAAAGGCGGTCAAGAAAGCACCTTCTGAAACTCCGAAACAACCCGAACCACAAGTTCACGATGAGCCTGAAGAAGATTTCTCGGATTTCTCATTCTGATGAAGGAGACATAATCAAAACGGCAGAGGGCAAGACATCCATCGTCAATGGAGTCGAGCCTAGATTCTCACCGTCCACATTGATCGCTGTTGGTACTTGAGTCGTAATTTCAAGTCGCTTAAATCGATGATAAACCACATGTGGATGAAACACGTGCCTTCCTTCACTTTTGAGCATCCCGAATGCTTTGAGAATCCCACGTCTATGCATCTTTTTTAGGATTCCAATGTCCATCTTTCCATCATCAAGGGATGCCCCTGGAGCCAACGGCAATTCAGAACCTCCAGTTTGACTGTTTTGAATTAAGAACAGCGTAAAATCATCATGTAATTTTACACCATCCAGTGACAATGTCGCGCTTCGCCGTTTGTTAGCCATAATGGCCATCAGGATGCCGACATCGTAGCGAATGGGGCCCATCCAACGCATTTTTTCAGCCTTAATGTTTGAATCTACACCAAGACCCCATGTGACAAGATTATGGCTGTAGCGTACGATCTTTTCCTTTTGAGAACCAGGTAAGCCCTCAATCAGTTCAACACGAGCTAAATCCAATGCTTGTTTGTTCCCTCCCATAAGAGCAGCAATAGCAGTATCAATATCCTTTAGACCAAGATCAAAAGCCATTGAATTGCCAGTTCCTGCTGGGATAATGGCAAACGTTTCCTTCGCGTCAGGTTGGGCCTGCATGCGGCCAGTGAGGACCTCTGAAAATGTACCATCGCCGCCAATTGAGACGATGATGTCGCCTGGCTTTGTATCAAGTTGTTCTGAAATTGTAATCAGATGGCCACTGTGGGCTGAGAAATGTGATTCGACGGCCACTCCTTTGGATTCAAGTTGTTCGATAACATATTGTGCAACTTTACGCCCTTTCCGTTTGCCTGAAAACGGATTTACGAGAAGATGGACCCGTTTTGTTGGAGCTGTTGACTCACTTTTCATGGTAAAGATTGGAGCAAAAATTGGCCTCTTTGTCCCCTTTTTCCTTTTTGATGTTGAATCAACTTCAAATTCTACCCGCTCAAGCGCAGGGCGGTCAATTTGTTCGGAGTCCATGATGCCAACATGGGCACTCCTGCCTTGAAGGATTCGCTTTCGGCCTCTATTTTGCAATTATTCAAATCAACTTGCTCTTTACCCAACTTGAATAAATTTGACAAAATTGGAGGATTCTTCCGCAAATCGGCATGAGCAAGTTTCACGCAAACAGGAGAAATGCAAGGTGTCTTGAACCAAAGCGATTTCGTGAGGGCATGGCGAGAACATGGACCGATGAGGACCGTTCGTTCATGGAACGCGCCTTACTGGTTGCTGAACGTGGTAGGGGGAGGGTGAGCCCCAACCCACTTGTTGGCTGCGTTCTGGTCAAAGACGGGGCGGTTATTGCCGAGGGATGGCATGACCACCTTGGGGGACTTCATGCCGAACAAATGGCGATTCACGATGCTGAGTCAAAAGGTCATTCTCCAAACGGGGCGATCGCTTATGTTACACTTGAACCGTGCAATCATTTTGGGAGAACGCCTCCCTGCACTGAAGCGTTGATGTGGGCGGGAGTCAAGGAAGTTATCATCGCTCATGAGGACCCCAATCCAACCGTTCGTGGCGAGGGGAAACGGGTGTTAGAAGAAGCTGGAATCGCCACTTCAATGGGGTTGATGGAACCGCTCGCAGCCGAACAAATGAAGCCTTTTCTTCATTGGTGTGAACATCGAAAGCCAATCATCACGGTTAAACTCGCAGTTGATGTCAATGGTTCGGTTGATGACCGCTCCAAAGATGCCGCTCGGTTTACTTCCGCAGGGTGTTTGGAGAAAGTCCATGAGTTGAGGCAAGATTGTGATGCGATACTTGTCGGCGTGGAGACCGTTATCCGTGACAACCCCCTTCTCACCGTAAGGCAAGGACAACCGATTCGCCAACCGCTACGAATTGTGATTGACCCGAATGCACGATGTCCCGCTGATTCACTGCTCCTCACCGACGGAGGAGATACGATGTTGGTTCAGTCGTCATTTGCTGGGCTACCGTCTCTTCTCAATCGCCTGGGTGACCAAAACATTCAGCGTGTCTTGGTCGAAGGGGGGCCAACGACCATCCATCGCTTCCTTGAAGACGGATTGGTTGATGAATTCTATCTCGTTCAATCCCAACAAGAACATACGGACCCTGTGCCGTCCAACATTACCGCCGACCTACTCGCTAAATCTGGACTCAAATCTACCGAACGCCTGGTGTGGGGTGATGAGCATGTTGAACGCTTTACAAGAACATCTCATTGAACGGTTAAGATTTCATTCCAACGATGAGAGGACCCTTTTCTGAAGAGATTATCATGGAACTCTCGTTGATTCATGTGAGCGCATCGTGCCAACCTTCCGCGATGATTGTAGCACCCTTGTCGTGTGTGAACCGGTACCATCAGTGTGGACAAGTCAAGCATTGGCCCTGTTGGTTCAGGCATTGGAAGGTCCACTCGTTCAACAGTTCCATCCCATGATATATCTGCCTTGGAGGGAGGGGGGATTTCGGGTTGATCGTCCAAGCGCACACACCCTTCGCCCAATTTGACAGGCCGCCAAGAACCTCGAACGCCGTTCTCAAGCCATGCCATCATCGCCTTCATTTGCTCTACTGTCGCCATTCCCAAATGGGAATGTTCCCACCAGCCGGGGGTTCTCGCAAGGGTGACATGGTGAACTCCAGGATACGCCTCTCGCGTGTCCAGGCCGTCGGCCCAAGTTTTGCAGACGCCTTCCAATCGTACAGGAAAAATTGGTAGAGGTCCAATGTTAATGTCTTGGAGGCGATAGGGGTTGGCCAGTTCACCAAGAAGGAGAATGGGTCTACGTTGAGCAATGGGCGGAACATTTTGGGCACCTAAGAGTGCGTCAATTGACTCCGTTTCCGTTCCGAATTCAGCAAGCCAAGCAGCAAGGTCCTTGTCGGATAAAGTCACTGAAGTAGAGGGCGAATTTGTTTTGCGAAGGAGCGTGATGACCTCTTGGGTTGAGCACAGAACTGGACGATCAGGCAGGGCTATGGGGGAATTGGCTGGAGAATAGGGCCAAAGGCGAGGGGAGCCGTCACGCATGCATCGTCCTGCTGAGCACCCCACATCAAGGGTGCGTTCATTCAGTGTAGGTTGTTTCGAACAAACAAGCTGGGCAGGTCACTTTGATGGGGCGGACATCTGGTATGCCAAGAGCAACTCCACACGCAGAACAGAGAATGGCTTGATTGATTTGCTCTCTTCGCTGAGCCGCCTCTCGACTTGGGTCGTATTCGTAGCGTAGTTGCTCGCGATTTAACAGCGCTGGACCAACCTTGCTTGGAGTTGAGGGTTGAGGCTGGTTTTTTTGAGACGGAACCCAAAGGGGTGCTGGGGTAGAAGGAGGCGGGCCTTGTCCGGGCACCGAGGATATTGTGGCCCGGATTGAAGCCTCATCTACCTGATATGCCTTGGACAATCGGTCGATTTCAAGCATTTGCTCGTAACCCTCCATCGCTTTTAGTGCGTTGATTTCATGCTCCGGAATTACGCTCATAGAGTCGCCACTGGTTTCTTTAATTTATCAGTTGAGGTGAATTGTTTACACTGTTCATGTTGTTTTCCGGAAGGCACTTGCCGGGAAGTGGAAAAAGAGAAGCCTTCAAAAAGGGTCGCTTACGGCAGACCGCTGAGAGCACATGGCATCGAGAAGCAAAAGTCGTAAATCATCCCGCCGTCCCACGAAAGGAGGGGGCGTACGAACCGTTACCTGCGGCCAAACCATGCAGCATGCTCATGTTTTGCTTGCATCGGATTCGATGGCTTCGGTGTTGGAGGCCTTGACCAAAAATGATTGGGACCACATTTTCATCGTCAACCGTGAAGGTGCGCCCATGGGCCGTATTCATGCAGTGGATTTGCTCAAGTTAATCGCTCGCAAAACCGTGAACAGAGACATCGCTTGGATGCATTCCATCCCTGCTCAACAACTCATCAACCATCCACCGATGACCGTGAGAAAGCAAACGCCTCTACTCAAAGCAGGCGCACTGATGTTAACTCACGACCTCAATCAACTTGGTGTCGTCAATGATGAAGGAACGTTGGTCGGAGTGGTCGGCCACAACACTCTTGCGAAGGTTGTTCCAAGATTTGTCCTTTGATCAAATGCCCCAGTAACGGTCTGCTTGAGCTTGCTTTGCCTGGAGCGTACGGACGACAGTCATTACCATCCAAAGGACAACAACCCAAATCAACGGGGATGTGAGGTCGTTGAGAATCATTTCAACACTGAATTCGTAAGATGTGCCGTCAAGGACACGGATTGCAATGTCCAGTGCTGTGTTCAAGAATGTGTAGACAACCATACCAAATACGCCCAGTACAATGAGGCTTCCCGAAAAGGAACCCCGTTTCAAACGAAGAAGCATGAATCCTGCTGTGGATGTGAGGAAGGCAATAATGGTCCAAGCCAATGAGGAGTGAATCACGTTCAGCCAAACAACCGAAGATGTTGCAGCATCCACATCTTGGGTACTGAATGCCCGCCAACCTTCTGCCACAGCAAAGATTGCGCTGAAGAGAGTTGCAGTCCAAAGTAAAGAAGAAAACATAGCGGCGTCGGCATTTTCTCTCATTTCTTGGATGACACGATTGACCGTTGATTCAATGCCTGCACCCTTACTAAAGATGTAAAGTCCGAGAACCAACGGTAGCGCACCGATGACGATACCACCAATTTCGTTGGGGAGCATGATTCCAAGACCGAGGATGGCCATGACCGCCCCAAATGGAATCATAATTTTTGAGCGCCATTTGGGGTCTTCAAGGGCTTTTACGATGTAATAATATGTGCCTTCAATACCCTTTGATTGCTTGACAATGATTTTCTGGATGTGATCAATGCGAACTTGCGACTGAATGATAGGTAGGACGCTTTCATCCTCAGCACCATCGGTGACAAGAATCGCTTCATCGGGCTGGAATAAAGAGACGACTTCCTCAAGTTGAGCGGCTACGGCTCGGTCTGAACGCATTCCAACTTTTTCATCCCCAGTAAGAATCGCGATTTCAATTTCATCTTCTTCGCCTTTTGATTCCACCAAAGCATCGTGTTGTGAGAGCGCCCCTAGAATGGCATTGGTGTCGCTTTCTTCAGGGTCGGCAATTCCCAATTTCAACGCAGCAGTGAGGACTTGTCGTCGCCCGACAACAGGTCCGCGAATCGATGTTTTGATGCCCAAGTCATTGTCTCGGTCAACGGTCAAAACCAGTATTCTTGACATCTACTCACCCCCGCTCTGTACAATGCACAGACGACCTTTCATTCAAAACCTTGTGCATTTGAGTTCAACACCTTTGCTGATTCGCCCGACCTTAGACAAACCGAAACAACGTCATCGTGCCCTGAAGGAGGATCGGTCCAATCGGGGTCGCCAGGGAGAACAAGTCCAGCCCCGATTTGAACGAGACGAGATGCTAATTCTCGTTGAACTTGTACCAGTTCGTCCCAATTCGTATCCTGGTCCTTCCAGATTTTCCAACGCTTCAAATCCCTAGAACTGCGGACAAGTCGGGCGTACAACTTGAGATGCAATCGTGCAGATAGAGGCCACCACAACAAGAACACCAAGAAGATTCCAAGCGCTGGTAAATATGTGATGTATTCAAGCAACCAATGAGAAATTAAAAACGAGTTGATCGGACTTGCTGTGCTAAGCAAAGACCACGTCATTATAGCGGAAGCCACCATCCACCACATAGGAAAGAAGATAACGGCTGAAAGGACCTTTATCGTTCCAATGACGGACGTGTCAATCTTCTGCTTTTTCATGACCCAGCTGAGAAGGCCGTTTCCTTTGTAGGGCGGATAATTGCCTGCTATCGCACTCCATGTGACGAGTCCAAACATCCAAACAAGCGCCCATATCCATATTGCAAGAACTTTCAGATAACCGAAAACCGAGAAGGTTTCCGGCCGGGAATCTACGTCATAGGGAGAGATTCCTCTGCGCGTAAGAGCCTCGAAATGTTGTTCACAATCCTCAGCTAATTGTTGAGTTTCTTCCGGCCGTTGAGTCATCATGTACTCCCAACCTGCACGCAGGCGTCGCGCCCCGAGGACAGATTCTGCATAAGATGGTTTGACGAGTCTTTCTCCTTCTATCCGCTTTTTCTCGGCATATGCAAGACTTCTCCCCTTCCAAATCATTGTTCGTTCTCGCCATGTAGTTTTGGACAAGTTCGCACGGCGGAGTTCGACATCTATCGCTTGTGTAACCCCCTCAATCCATATCCGGTCCGTACGGTCTTGTTCGAAAGAATCTCCAACCGTAGGAGGGATTGGATTCAATTCCATCACTCGTTCAATGACAACCGCTGCCCGCTCACGGAAGGTGTGGGATTCTGAGTAATGCAACCCAATGGGAACCACTTGAGGTTCTGGCAATTCTTTCTCGATCGCTTCCCTTCGGGCATGCAGGAGAATCCTGGCTGCTCCTGAACGAACGCGTCTCACATTTGATTCAGCGTGTGTTGCCCCTTCGGGAAAAATAAGAACACGCCCCCCATGAGCAATTTGGTGTGACATGTTGGCCAGCATTTTTGCATTCCTAGCACGCGCTGCCTGTTTATCCTTAGAATCTCCTGGCCGCTCAACTGGGACGACTCCCGAAGCACTCAATAGCCGCCCAAGCAATGGAATCTTGAACAGTGTATGCTTTGCTATGGTTGTCAATTTCCCAGGAAGAGACGCCGTCATGAGCATGGGGTCAATGAGTCCACTTGGATGCCAGGTGATGAACAGGATTCCGCCCTCTGGAGGGAGGTTTTCATCATCGACGATGTTGATTTCACGGAACCAAATATTGGTTAGAAACCGATAAAATCGTCTTGCTATGCGATAAGATAGAGGAATTTTATCCTCATCGTCCCGGCTTGGGTCCTTCAACCACCGCATAAGATGAGGAGAGTCGCCGGCCTTTTAGAAACATCTCCGACGACTATGGGTTCAAGCACTGTCCGAGTCATCACCTTCGGCCGAGGATGCGTCATTGCCCGATGGTTCGTTGGGCGGGTCATCTCTCCGAGTCGTCAAACGTTTCCACCGTTGTGTGGCACGGATGTACTTGAGTGGATGGTCCATCCACGGTTGATCACAGGTCCGATTATCACCTGGGAGTACAGGGCAGTTGTGATTGACTTTCAATTTGCCACATCCAGCTGGCGTATACTCGTGTTGATAGACGTGTTCAACTTGGTAAGATGTCGTTGATTCACTGAAATCTGGTGCGCCTCTAAAAAAGCCAACACATGCTTCCTGAGGCAGGGCCAACGTTGCGGACATGGACGCCAAAAACAAACGCCCAAAGTGATTCACGTTGACACCGTTGGTAAGTTCAGCAATGATTTTTTGCATGCATGGCGGCCAATCGCTTTCCTCTGCGCCAACCAAGGCGATGGCTTCACTCGCTTTGTTGGCCATTAGGTTTCGGACCATCCCCACTGGCTCTGCAAGCCTAACTGCCAAATCAGTTGTGACTTCTGCCATCTTGCCAAGCGTCTCGGATTCAATACCAATTTTGATACGTTCACGCAACAGGCGAGCAAGTTTTGCTGATGAAGCATATTGTCGTTCATTGTGAAGGGTTACCCATCCATTCTGAAGGTCTACATTTGGTAAACGCCAACGGTCTCCTGTAATCTTTGGACATATCTCAATAAAATCGGAGAGCCCAATTTTCCAAACCGACGACTTACCTTGCCGTAATTGACGCATGCTCATTGAAGAAGACGCAACAGCCATCGGGGCTTCGTTTTGAGACGACTGGACGACTTCGGAGATGTATGTGTTTGCTAGAACTGCAAGATTGACTTCGTCTTGAATAAGCAATTGTTCCGCCCTTGCCGCTTCAGCTTGGGCCCACCGTGCAATCAAGCGTTCATCTTCACTTGCACAAACAACCAATCGGGCATAGTAAAACGAAAACGCCTCGATCAATCGGCCTTCTTCTGTGTGAATATCGCCACCTACTACTTGCACTCCTTCTTTGGACTGCACGGAGTCAATGAGGCGTATCCGAGCTCGCTGACGTGCTTTTTCCATCCATGGGCCGTCCAAAAGTTCATTCAAATCGATGGAGTGCCGTTGAGCCATATTCCGAATCCACTCGGCTGCTTGAGGTAGAAAGGGATAGCGAGCAAAGGTCACTTCGTCCGTCAAAACCGGTGGCTTGGTTGGGACGGGCATGGTTGTACCTCAGCGGTCACTGATTATGAAGTTCAATGTTGGAGGTGGTTTCTTGTGGACGAGAAGTTTGGGTGCGCCATGGATGAAGACCTTCTCGCCGAAATGGTTCGCATCCAAGATGATGTGAGGGGGGCGTTTGGTTGGGATTATCGGGACGATCTCAACAGTGCGAGGGCAATGGCCCTAGCGTTCCAAGCCGATTCGCCGTATGGTGTGCCTCATTGGACCTCCCAGGGAAGGGAAGATACATTGAGTGGAATTAAAGAAAAATTAAGCAACGCAAAGCAAATCGTACTCGTTGGAGCAGCCGCTCAAAAAAGTGAACTCGATTTGGAGTGGCCTGAGGGGACTCAATTTATTGCTGCAGACGGTGCGATTGGTGCATTGCCAAACCGGATCAAACCGACGTGTATCGTCACTGACCTCGACGGTGGAGAACATTTGGACAAAGCGGCCCTCAATGGCGCCCCAATGATCGTTCACGCACATGGCGACAATCAACTTCGGTGGGAGCAGTATTTTCCCGATTGGGCAAACGGTGGTCAGCCTCCTCTGGTGTTAACCCACCAAACTCGAGAAGTATTCAGCAACATGTACAATCCCGGAGGATTCACTGATGGGGACCGAGCTGCCTGTTTGTTGCATTGGATCGATGTTGACCTGTCCATTGTCAAACTGATAGGTTACTCCACAGACCATCTGGGCTCATGGTCTGGAACGACAAACCCTGCACTCAAAATCAAGAAATTAAGCTGGATGAAACGAATACTGGAACAACTCCACCCTCGGTTTGGAGACCATATCTCGTGATACATTCAACAAAGCGTTCTTTTCATGCCCAAGAACATAAACATATGAAGGGGGAGGTTGAGTTTCTCATATGGCGGAGCGAATCCGGTGGAGAAATCCTGCCATGTGGCTTGTGGCTCTCTTGGTGGTCAACAGCGTTTGGAATGCCGTTGCGTCCCAAGAAGCACCGAACGAAGTGAATTCGCCGTCACAAACCGAAACATACCGCGAAATTGTTATTGCGCCTGTTGCTGAACTTGACAGAGCCATGCCCGCTCGGATGGAGGTTTCATTCAGTGCACCAAATACAGACAGCGGGGCAATCGGATACATCATTTTACTCAACAACGAAACCAAAGTTGTAGAGTGGAGAGGGAATTTGGGAGATGAGGTTCCGCAGTGGTCCGGAACGCTTGAACCGGGAACCTACACCATTGAAACGGTGGTTGATGAAGGGATCGTTGCTCAACAAGAACTCTTCATTCGGCCTTTTGAAGCGTATCAACTTGAAGGGCATATCATGTTGAGTCTCTTGCTCGTCTTCCTCGCTTTTACTGAACAAGGAATACGGGCGCTTGCAAAGAAATACCAGCAACCTGAGGTATCCGATAACCAAGAACTGTCGCCATTCAAGAAGATGCAATCGGGTGACCCCGACCTTGAACATGTGTACAATCAAGACTCCCCCTGGAGAGAACCCCTTCGCTAGATCACAAGAAATCTGAAAGCGAAAGTTGCTTTGCTCGGTCGTTGTTGAACAGCGAGTCAACGCTGTCCGCCAACCATTCAACATTTTGACGCGTGTAGGTGTCAACCCCGTAATGGTCCATAACGAAACGGGTGACTTTGATGTACTTGCGAACGGCGCCCTCTGAGACAGTTAGCGCAAGGTTACCACCGCACAAATCGCCTTCCGACTTGGCAACTCCAACACTTGAAAGCCCTCGCCCTTTGGCTTTCTCCGGCTGAATACATTTCCCTGAAAGTGGCATCCTGCGATAAGAGTGAGCACATTTCAAACAGCGCACTTTTTGTCGTCCATAGGCGTTGAGATTCCCTCGCAAATCCGGCAAGAAGTGTGAGCGTACCACGCTTGAGGCGACGGTTCGAACATCAACGCCTCGGAGACGATGACCAAGTGCAAGTTGCCCGTTCATTTTGTCAATCATTGTTTCAAGTGTCTTGTATGCGGAAAGTGCTGGCCCTTCGTCAATTGAATGGCAATCATGGGTGTACCCATATCCGCGTACCGCTGCTACACTGCCCAAACGGCGCTCCACGAAATCCATCCGATGTGAGATCGTTTTTGGATGGGGTTGACCGAGCGTAGCTTCGTAGAAATCTCGCTCGTAAAACCATCCAGAGTCAACGTTGAGAGCCTCTTTATCGACTTCTGTTGGATTTAATCGCGTGGTAAGGACCAATGGAGCATCCATTTGACCGCCCCGGTTTGCCGGTAGGATCTCTCTGCTGAAATTCAACAAACCGTCCATAAGAAGCATGATTGCATCTTCATCGCCATCGCAATTTCTTCGCTTTGCTGCATGGAACAAGGGGTGGGCATAACCGCCTGAACAATCGGCCCAGCCAATGATTCTGGAAAGCACACCTCCACTCGTGTGGGGGGCGAGAGCGCAAATCAAATGCCCAACCAAGTCATCGGGTTTCGTGACATTGTAATACGGTTCAGCTTTGTAATACCGAACCAAAAGTTCGTCAATATATCGGGCGGTTCTAACAAAGAAATCCCCTGCATTCTTGGCAACGATGAAATCTTGAGGAAAGATTTCCAAGACCTGTTCGTCATCTTCCAATGGTTCTCCGAGGTAATCGTGTGTGTAACCTAATGTGAGAAGTTTTTTCCATGGCACCCCGATTTCACGAGGACGGAAATGCGTCACTGGAACATCGCTCATATCGAAGCGAACCGTTCCATCGCGGAACACAGGAAGGTCGTGTTTTGCTCGGAGAATGCCTTTTTCAATCGCTTCAGGAGTTTGGTCACGACTGTTGAGTTTTTTCATACATTTGACTTGGTTTGGAAGACGGTCAATACCCAATCGTATCCGAGCATCTTCCACCATGGTGTCAATTCTCACTGTTTGAACCTCTCCTCTACGGCGTGAATTAGCCTTGGCTGAAGTCATGGTGGTTGGACCTTCACAGGCCTCTCCAGATCGTTCTTCACCGAAGTCATCTTTGGCCCGGTGATGGCAACGTAGGAAAGGTGACTCCTTTCCGCATTTGCTGCAAGTTCTGCGCCCAAGTTGAATGCGGATGGAACTTTTGTCGATCGCATTGTTGAGCAGGCGCTGGGTTCCTCCATTGAGTTCAATGGGGAACAGTGCATTGGTTTTGGGATTCATCACACGAGGTGCAGCTTTTTCTGGACGGCCCATTCTGCATCCGATTCGTATCGGGGCGCTGTGTTCCCACCTAAATTCTGAAAGACTGCGCACCAATGGTAAGATTCCATCCACAACATGGTCATCTTCCAACCGTTGAGCCGATAGATAGGCTTGCTTGTCCTTTGGACCTTCGTCGATAATGGATGCTGCGGCTTCTCTGCCAACCTTGTCGGTTTCAGCAATCCCCAGTCCTCGCTGACGCGCACCGGTTTCAGATGCGATTCGGATGGTTGCTCGTTCTTTTTCCAGTTGCGACAAACGTTCTCGCTCTTCATCGAGAACTTCTTTGGCTTGTCTGAGTTGATTCAATCGGTCGTGAGCCATCTTGTTTCCATCTTTTTGACGAAGTGGTTGCTCTCCTTCAATTCCGAAACCGAGACCTTCTAGCGCTGCTGGCCACCCTGCTGTGATAACCAAGTCGTCTCCATCGTGATGATGGGCCAGTCCGAGAATCATCGCTGTTCCCTTTGCAATCCCATGTTGAATCAATGTCCAGCTCTCAGGAATGCTCGAACCAAACACTGGCGGTTCAGGGAAAAGGTTGGGCCCTGGGAGCATTGTTTTGTCCAGAATGGCTGAGGTTTCGGGTTGCAGTTCATCCAATTTCTTTGAATCCCAACCTCTCACGCCCCCGATAATTCGGAGTTGCTTGTGGTGAGGGAGCGGGTACGTCTTCACTGAGTTCTCAAGAGGGTTAACTGAGTTTATCACCGTACCAATAGCTTCAATCTTCGCGTCTGCAAACATGTCGAGCGCAGATGGAAGCCATTCAAGTGGCAAATCACGGAACCAAGGATTGTGCGGAGGGGGGAGAGAAGTAGAGAAACGGCGAGAAATGGCTTTTGCAGCGTCCCATTCAACGGTTGAATTGCGCAATTGTTGATGCCATTTCCTTCGCACATGATATTGCTTGTTCTCGTCGTCGGATTCAGATGGTTGCAAACCTGGGCACCCTTCTGGCCAATCGCCCCGTGCTCCACCAACCATTCCGATGAAGACCTCAACATCCTCCGGGTGAACAAGACCTTCAATCAAATCACTAGCCCACCAATCGGTACAGTAACCAGCAGGGACCAATTTCTTGTTGTTCTCCATAAATTCACCATACCCAATCACCAACTCCCCGTTATCCCAAAGTTGTTTGACACTCCCTCGAATACGTGCGAAACTCGGCGCATCATCAAATCGGGCAAAGCGACCGTCTTCAAGGACAACCCAAGGGCCATCTGTTTCGTCGGATGGCGTAATTGCACAAGCCTTTCCAGGCCGTTCTATCTTCATTTGAGTGCCAATGGTAATGAAATCGTCCAAGGCGAGCATTGAGGCCGTATTGGTGGATGCTGCGGCCAATCCTGAAGGTCGTGCTCGTCCGTAACGGAGACGGAACCCTCCTGCCTGCAAAGGCCCTCCAAATACCGGTCGGCCGGCGATAATATCTTTCATAAATTTTGTAATTGGTGGGACTTGTCTTGACTTAAAGGCCTCACCTTCTTCGGATTCCTCCTCTTTGCCACGAGATGCAAATTTGGAGATGAAATCCCAGCCGGGCACCTTCAGTCGTTCTGTGTGCTTTCGGATTTTAGGTGCCTTAAGGCACATTCCTTCTCCGATAACAAGGAGGACACCCCCCCTGATTCGAGCCTCGTCAATGTTACGGACGCGGCCGTAACCTGCACATTCAATCCGTTCAGTCGATTCGCCGTTAATCATGACCGGACAAGCCCGCACAATTTCGTCAATCTCACTTGGAGAAGGCCGATATTGGAGGTTGCCACGATAGAGGCCGAATTCTTCCTTGACTCGTTCAACTTCTGGATCCGTCGGTTGATAATGACCTACATTGAGTTCGCGGCGAATCATATCAGCAATCAAAACTGCAAGCGCTTGAGCGGTCCCCCCAGCTGCACGGATTGGACCGGCAAAATGAACCGATACGAACTGTGAACCATCCACATTGTTCAGGAGGCGGACCTCGCTAATTCCTTCAAGTGGCGCCACTAAAACTGCCTCGGTTAAAATCGCTAAACCGACACGTAAACCAACATCAATGGCCGTCTGCAAATCATATCCTTGTTCTCTAAATCCCCTCGCAACCGATTGAGCCATCATAATCGATGTCGTTTCACGGTCGTGGGCTTCCAACATCACTCGGATATCTTCGGCCACTTCGTAACCTTGCAAATATTCAACGAGAAGTTTCTCTGTTCGACCTGCGAGGTCGGCTGCTCTGGGAATTTCAACATGGTCACGATAATCGTAACCAAGGGAACGGACCTCCTCCGCGATGCGGTATGCATCATCGGCCCGTTCATCCATCCATTGATGGTATGTTTCCATTTCGTGCTCTAAACGAGGAAGGTCAAGGCCGAGCAGCGGATTATGCTCAGCCGTTTTCTTCTCGTTGTTCGCAGTCGGCATCGTCGCTCGTTTCCTCTTGACGGCGACCCTTTATCATCAACACGGTGGGTTTCTTTTGACGAGCCCCGACATGAAAAATTGAAGGAAGGAAAGTTCATGTCTTAAGGGCCCAAGCCTCAATCATGGCCGTTCATGAAAGCGTTCACGCCCATCCTCAATGGAATCGACTTGCAACATTGGTCAAAGAATTGGCATTCCTTGATGGAGGCCACGATGAGGCGTTCACCCTCGCAAGCGGGCGTCACTCACGATGGTTTTTTGATACCAAGCCTGTGATGATGCACCCCGAAGCAGCGGGCATTCTAGGGACGCTCCTCAATGTCAGAATGAAGGCCTTAGCAGCCGATTTCGTCGGGGGCTTGGAATTGGGTGCCGTCCCCTTAACAGCGATTGTGATCACGTCTCCTGACGCAGGCGACTCGTTGCGTGGATTCATGGTACGAAAAGAGCCAAAGGGACGCGGGGGTCGCAAAACCAACAATCCCCCGGGTATTGAAGGGGCATCTTTGGATGGCGGGGGCAAGGTCGTGGTCGTTGAAGATGTAACGACAACCGGTGGCTCATCAATAAAAGCCGTCGAGCGAATCCATGCTGATACGGAATGTGAAGTGGTCGGCGTCATCAGTATTGTCGATCGGGAAGAAGGGGCAGAACAAGCCTTTGCTGACGCTGGCCTCCATTTTGAAAGTCTGTTGACCCGAAGTCACATCGCTGAGTTGTGAGGGTTCCAATTGCACACAATTCTTGACCCATCTCTTGTTAACGATGATGGTTTGACCGAACAGGCCCAAGACAAAACGGCACCACAGGGGATGCTCTTTTTCCATGCCAAAGAAGGCCAACCTCTGTCAACGCCATGGCAAGTTGCTACGGCCCGTTCAGCGATGCTCAAGATGTGCGACCTCCCGAAGGGACTCATCGTCGATTGTGCCTGTGGAAGTGGATTACAGCTTGCCGCACATGCTTCAATTCTTCAACGGCCTGCCCTCGGAATAGAACTCTCGCCGCAACGGGCTCAAGCAAGCGCCAAAAACATGCAAATTGTTGCTCGTCAACTGAAAGCAGAATCAAAACCTTGGTTCAAAGAGAGCCGGATATTAGCGGGAGATGGAACTGACGCACCCGGTGCCTTGGAAGTCTTGAGGGGGCATATTGACGCCCCTGTGGCTCTTTTACATCTTGACCCTGCTCGCCCTCGTAACAGTCGCACTCATGGATTGGATGAAATGCAGCCAAGCCTTGATGACGTATTTGCGGCATGGACGCCGTATTTTGCAGAACATCCCCGAGGGCCAGCCTTGCTACTGGACCTCTCACCTCGGCTCACCACAGTGCAACGAAATAAGGTAGAAGCGTTGGTTGACAACATTTGGCCCGGCCTGGGGCGCACATGGGTTTGGACCTCCCGCGGGCGGGGACGTGTGGACCGGCTTGCGTTATGGCTTGGCGCTGCATCCTCAGAAGGAGTTGCCCGGCGATTCGTACGAATACCGCCGCGTTTAGGAGACGAGCCATTGGTGCTCTCCACGGCATTGGAATCGGATGAGGAAACGTTTCCCAAACTAAATATCTACCCTCCTAAACGAGGAGAATATGTTAGCATCCTTGACGCTGCATTGCTCGAGAGCGGTTTGGTTTCAACATGGCTGGAAGGTGTTTCCAAAGAAGGGATGGGCCGCTGGGCAAGTGTTGATGGGCGCAGACCTCAGCTTCATCACGACCACCCATTGCAGCCGGTAAAGAGGAACGACAACCTGCTCATTCAAGCGACCGGTAAGGTCGTCGCCTTGATCCGTGAACCTTTATCGGATCAGTCGATAGATGGTCTCGTTGAAATCGCATTGGAGCACAACATGAAATCACTAACGCTCCGGTTGAACATGGACCCTGCTGACCAACCGAAATGGCAAGGTTCACTGGACCGTCAACTCAGCCGTAGACACGGTGAGCGAGATGGTTTTGTTGCCCAACATCCATCCGGGGATGTCTTGCTGTTGTGCGTTTGTCATTCTGAATCGTGAAAATTAGCCACTAGAAATAGTAGTTTTTGAGACTCAGTGGCGCGAATGTGGCCATCGCGGTCTTCATATACGGGAGGCAAGTCGGAGGCTTGCTTGACACTATGTGTAAGCGTTGAGGTGAAAGAACATGGCACGACCAAAGGACGAGGACCTTGGAGAGGACTTCTCGTACATCCTACGTATGGCAGATACCGATATGGACGGGCTCAAGCCTCTGGCTACCGCCCTAACCTCAGTCAAGGGAGTCGGTCACCGCACCGCAACCCAAATCTGTAAAAATACCGGCTTTGATGCTTACAAACTTGCTGGATTCCTCTCCCTTGAACAGCAAGAAGTGTTGCGCCTCGCCATTGAAAATTATGCTGAGAAAGTTCCATTGTGGATGCTAAACCGACAGCGAGACCTCGAAACCGGTGAAGAAATTCATCTCACCGGGCAACAAGTACGATTCACATTGAGCGATGACATCAACCGTCTTCGTACCATGAAGTGCTACCGTGGCGTTCGTCATGCGTCAGGAAACAAAGTCCGCGGCCAGCGAGGCCGGTCAAACGGACGCGGTGGACTTACCCTTGGTGTAAGCCGAAAGAAGGTATAAGGAGGAATGAAGTATGGGAGAGCCAAAGTTTTCACGACCTAAATTTGACACACCTTCTCACCCTTGGAAGGAAGGCCGAATTAAAGAAGAACACGCCATTCAAGCCAATCATGGGCTCAAGAACATGCGTGAAATTTGGAAGGCCAAATCACAACTTCGTCGTCATCGACGCCAAGCTATGCGCTTGATCGGTACCGTGGACACCAGCGAAGGTCACGGAAAGCGAGAGATGGAAGATTTGCTCCATTCTCTTCACAACAAAGGACTCATCGAGTCCAACGCTAGCCTTGACGATATTCTCTCGCTTGGAACCGAAGACATCCTCAGCCGTCGTCTTCAAGCACAAGTCTACTACAAGGGACTCGCATGCTCCATGAAGCAAGCCCGCCAATTGGTCACTCACGGCCAAATCTGCATCGGCGACCAGAAAGTTACCATCCCATCTTACCCCGTCACCCGTGACGAAGAAGGTGAACTACGCTACCACTCTTCATCTGCCCTTAACAACCCAGAGCATACCATTCGCAAGGCTATTGAAGGCCGTCGTGAATCTGCTGAATACAATGAGGAAGAAGTAGACCCTGTTGCAACTCCTGAATTTGCTGGAGAAGTTCAAGCTGCAGGTGAAGCTGCAAATGCTGAAACAACTGACGGAGGTGCTGAGTGATGTCACGTAAAGCAATTGTCAACATTTTCAGTTCTTACAACAATATTTTGATGACCGCCACCGACCTTACCGGTGCTGAGACCATCATCACCTGCAACGGTGGAGAAGTGGTCAAGGCTGGAAAGGATAAGGGTGGTCAATTCGCTGCAACACGTTCCGCAGAACGCCTTGCAGATGCCTTGCGAGACAAGGAATTTACCGAACTCATCGTCAAATACCGAGCCCCAGGAGGCAACCTCTCCAACAACACTGGGCCCGGTGCACAAGCGGCTATTCGAGCCCTGACCCGTGCTGGTATGACCATTTCTCGTATTGAGGATGTCACGCCTATCGCTCACGACGGTACCAAGAAAAAGGGTGGACGCCGTGGACGCCGTGTCTGATGAAAAAGGTGAACATCATGAAGACTGAAATCATAGAAGGCTGGCCCCGTGGTCATGAAATCCGAATCCTCATCAGCAATACTGATGCTGCTCAAGTAAATGCCATCCGTAGGGCACTCATCGCTGATGTCCCAAAGTTGGCGATCACACGAGTTGACTTTTCTCAAGGAGTCACTCAAGACAACAAGGGTGATGTCGTAGAATCTGTCAACGTTCTACCTGATGAAGTTCTTGCACACCGATTGGCCATGATTCCAATTCCAACTCACCAAGAAGAAGGATTGGTATTCCCTGATGAATGTGTCAACTGCAAAGATGTTGTTGAGAAGGACAAGGGCTGCCCAATGTGTCAAGTCCTCTACACCCTCTCTGCTCGAGGCCCCTCTGCAGATTCAGAAGAACAATACAAGACAGTCTATGCTGGAGACATCACCACCATCTCAGATCCTGTCTTTGATATTCTTCCAGAGCACAAGCAAATACCACTCACCATTCTCGCCCCTGGCCAGTTCTTGGAATTCTATGCATTCGCAGTACTCGGCCGTGGCCGAGATCATGCAAAGTGGAGCCCCGCCGCTGCAGTCGGCTTCCAGCCTCACCAAATCGCTGTCCTCAAGAAGCCGAAGAAGGCAAGTGTCCTCTTCAATTTGGGACTCAAAACATCAGATGGAAAGGACATTGATGCCAAACTGTTTGGAAAGGATAAGAAAATCACAAACATCAACCATGTACTTGACCTTGAGAAGGCCCTTCACCAAGTTGGAGAAGGCACAGGCCGAGATGGTGATTTCGACAATGCAATCATTATGGAAAATGTAGAGAATGCCTATGTATTCTCATACGAAACTGACGGAAGTTTGGACCCAGTCACGGCTTTCAACATGGCACTGGGAGAACTGAACCAGCGCTTCGTAGACCTTGGCGAAGACATTGTGTCCGCTTTGGCTTGAACGAGCGACGCTCTTCCACGCAGCCTTCATGACTGATGGCGCCAACCACTTCATGAGGCGAGCCAGTGATTGAGCATCGGTCAGGGGGACATATTACTCTCCTGTTTTCCATTGACAAATCGCACCGTTTACCGCGCTCCCAAGGAAGTTTGGGTGCTGGTTTTACCATTCAACATGGAGTGGTCATCCAAGCAAGGTTGACCACGCTTGAGCCAACTGAGTTGAAAGTTTTCGCTGGAAGTGAACCAGAAGGAAAAAGAATTGAAGAAAAACTTGCACCGATCAGCCTCAACATTGTCGACTCAAACGGTGAATCTGTGGAGGATTCAAGTCTCTACCTTGACCTAATTGAGGGGTGCCGCAGTGCAACCCTGCTACGACCGCATGAAGGCATTGAAGCTGATATCAAAATCGAATGTCCCTTGAGCCAAGGGCTGGGGATGTCCGCTGCTGGGCTGATGGCGATGGGAAATGTGATTCATCAGCTCACTGGAAGAGGACGATTGAATCAGTACTACAAAATTGCACATCGTATTGAACGAAAACATGGTTCTGGACTTGGCGATGTCCTCGCCGCATCGGTAGGTGGCGTTGAATTGCGGCTTCAACCTGGGGCGCCGGGGTGGCCAGGACAAGCGGTGAGCTTTGACGCCGACATTCCGGTAGTATTGGTGTGGGAAAGCGGTGGAGCCAAGCATACCTCTGACTACATCGATAACCCGGAGTGGCAACATTCGATCACTCAAGCAGGAATGTCTTGTATGGACTCACTGCGAAAAGGTGAGTGGGATGAAAATAAATGGGCATTATTACTTGATGAATCACAGAACTTTGCTGACCAATCTGGAATGATGGAAGAAACCATTCGGGCTCAACTCCGACAAACTGTTGATGCTGTGATTGCAGAACAAGGGCTTCATCATCACCTTGCTGCAAGGATGTGCATGTTGGGGACTTCTGTTGCAGTAGTGCCTAAAAACCTAGATGAACTTCCTAAAGACGAGGACTTAACACGATTCATGGAAGGACTCTCAAACACTGGACTTGGCGTATTGCTCAGCCACATTGCACCCGTCACAACCCTTCATCAAACACAGAGAGATCAAGAGGGCTTGCATCGAGCATAGTGACGCCGGGAATGTAGAGGTTTTCGGAAAAACCGTGGCGATAGACAATCGCTCCACTCCCCCATTCATCGATGTAGCGTAACATCTGCTTCTTTGTTTTCTTCCGTTGAAAATCAACGTCACCACCGTAGAAATGTTTGGCATCAATCCATGAGACTGGTCGGCCGTTGATGATGACATGATCCAAAAATAACAGATCGGGTGTACGGATTGGACGGCCGTGTTCTGCCTTTTGCTCCGCTACCATTTCCGGTTGCCTGCGGAGACGCACACCTTGTTCCTCAAACCAATCAGCAAGCACATCTTCAAACAAATCAGCCCTCACTTGGGTTTCGGATTGGTCCACATTTGAAACTCGGTCTGCTGCTTCAGCGGCTTTGAATTCATCTTGTTCGCGCTGTTTCATTGAAGACGGTGAGCGCAAACTGTCCTTGATCTTGTTCTTTGACCATCCATTTGCCTCAAGTACTGCCCGAAACACATTCATTGGCGGGAAATCAAAATTTCTTGAAAGTTCTACGATTGAAGTACCTGACCTGTACTTTGCTGCCATTTGCTTTGCTTTGGATTTGAGTTTGCCGTGGGAATACACTGTTTTTTGTTGGAGAAGGGCCGAGCGCAGTGATAGAGCCTGATCCAAGGACATGTTTTGCCCCTTCACAAATTCCGCTATCTCGTCGAGACGCTCATCTTCAACCCAGCCGAACTCTCCACGACGCATGACGACACCTGCTACCCGTTCTTCAGATGAAAGAGGGACGGGGGAAAGAACCCAGTCAAATGAAAACGTCCGGGGTTCTTCCATCTCCGAAGGGAAACCCATGGGGCTGGGCTTTACATCAAAGCGTTTTTCCGCTTTCTCGTCCATCGTTTGGACTTCATCTTTATGCCGTTCTTCAAGGGCAATCTTGCGGGTACTGCCGTATCTTTTTTGACGATTTGAGGGTCGGTTTGACCGCCGGTCTCGAGATCCTTGGCGACCCATAATCCAAGTTTTACGCCGACACCCTTTCAATTCTCGCTTTGATTGGGACACACATTAAACGCGAGAGGTTCTTATGGAAGACGCCCCTGCAAAGTTCATGCGCTTGCACGCCCTAACGCCCCTCCTAACGGCTTTGTTGCTCACCATGAGCCTCGTGCCTGTTGGGGAAAGCGATGGTTATGCGCCGCTAAATGATGATGTTACCATCTCGTTTTCATCTGAAAACAACAGTACTGCTGGTTGGTTCGTTGGGGCTGGCGGACAAAGTAACGAACGAATCGGCGGCATGCTCCCTTTGGCTAACGGACAATTCGTCGTCACAGGTTCCTTCGAATCCAGCATTCTCTTCCACGGAGATGTTGAGAGTTATTCAAGCAACGACAGTGGTTTTGGAGAGGATTTCTATGTTGCATGGATTAATGAAAATGGTACATGGAACAGAACGCTATCTGGAGGCAGTTCCGGCTTGGATGTAATCAGCCACTCAGCATCACTTTCCGATGGGACAATTGTCGTTGCTGGAGTGTTTTGTGGACTTTCCTACCTGGAAGTGTGCAACATGACATTGGGGCAATTAAGCCCGCTCATATCATCAACATCTGAACTGGGAGGTGCCTTTCTCGCGGCCCTTAGCCCTGAAGGAGATTGGCTATGGGCAAATTCAATTTCTAACGAGAATGAAATGTATGTAATGGACCTCATGGTGACGCAATCAGACCAAATCCACCTCGCTGTAAATCATCGCGGTTCGTTTGATGTTGCCAGTGGAACGGTCATGGGTGGAGAAATTGAGCAGGCCGCCATCATCGTTCACGATGATGTTGGCCAGGTAATCAACCACCATTCTACCTTTTCAACGAGCCCGATTGAAATGTATGGGTCCCTTTGCGAAGATGGTTTCGGTTCAACTTATTTTGCTCTCAACTTTGATGAATTCATAGCGTTTGATGAACATGTTTCATCCAGCAATGGTACAGTTGACATCGCGATCGCCAACTATGATCAAAGCGGTTGGAAGTGGAGCAGTAGTGCAGGCGGAGACGGAGATGATTCCGTTGCCGACTGCGTTGGAGTTGACGCTGGTGGACTCAGGGTAATCGGTGATTTTAACCAACAAATGGCCTTTGGCAACCATTCGACATCCGTCCCCGTATGGTATGATTTCTACGATGCCAGTATAAGCAACGCCGGTGAATGGCTTCGTGCTGATTCTTTTGGAGGAGTCGGTGCAGAACACGCTCACCGGATCCAATTGACTCCTCAAGGAGACGCCATTATACTCGGGAAAATGTCTGGGGCCTTGACGCTTGGAGTGAATTCACTGAATGACCAAGACGGGATTAACGATGGAGAACATTACGATATTTTCTTGGGCCAACGATTGGTCAACGGAACTTGGGATTGGGCCATTGCAGGAGGGGGCGACGGTAACGATCTGCCTCAACACTTGGCGTTTAATGCCGAAGGCTCACCTGTTATTGGTTTTCTTTCTAACGACGATGCCACCGTCATGTCACATCAACTCAACCATGACTACGAATATGACATGGGCGTTTGGATGTACGTAACAGATCTTGACTTGGATGGTGTCGTTGACGGAATGGACAATTGTCCGCGATTGGCCAACTCACAGCAAGAGAATCACGATGGTGATGTGTACGGTGATTTCTGTGATAACGACGATGATAATGACGGGAAACTTGACCTTGAAGACGATTGTGATGCAAGCTTCGTCGGATGGATAAGCAGTTCAATAACCGACCATGACGATGATGGGTGCCGTGATGCAACCGAAGACTATGACGATGATAATGATGGGATTTTTGATGTTAATGACCTCTGCCAGCGAGGGCCTGTTGGATGGATTTCAACGATTGAAAACGATGTAGAACAGGACGGTTGCTCAGATATTGATGGCGATGAAGATGGATTTGTTGACCAACTTGATAATTGCCCGACAATGGCCAATCCCACCCAATCCGACCTCGACAATGACGGAATGGGAGACCCGTGTGATATTGACAAAGATGGTGATGGCATTAGCATTCCAGATGATGCGTGCCCCAATGATGTAGACCCATGGATTTCTGAACTCGGTAATGACTACGACCGTGATGGCTGTAGAGATTCGACCAACGATAATGATGACGATAACGATGGAGTAATGGACAGTCTTGATTCCTGCCTGCTTGGTGAAAAAGGATGGTATTTGGAGGGTTCAACCGTGGACCATGATGAAGACGGTTGCCTTGATAGCACTGAGGATGATGATGACGATAATGATGGATTCAAAGACCCTCTTGATGGATGCCCCAAGGGAATCATCGGAAGTTCAAGCGCGGGACAAGATGTGGACGAGGACGGTTGTATTGATGCCATTGAAGATGACGATGATGACCAAGATGGTGTTCTTGATGCCCTGGATGACTGCCCGTCAACAAAAAGTACAGAAAGTGCAAATTTTGATGGTTGCAGTCAATATCAACTTGATGGAGATGGTGATGGAATTAGCAATGCGTACGATTTCTGCCTAAATACCGAGCCAGGGAGGGTCGTTGATGCCCGTGGATGTGAAGTTTCCTTGGACAGCGCTTCGGGAGAAAACGATGATGATGGTATCAAGTTGTCAACCGTGTTGTTTATTCTGGCAACAGGGCTTATTGGTTGGGCTGTTGTAACATCCATGCGTCGTCCACAACTCGCACCGAGACCTCCACAGCGACCGAAAGATATTGCCATCATTCAATCTCTTGATGAAGAAAGTGAGTGATCAGCTGTAAACGATCGCAGGCGAAAGTGGCATTGCTGAACCTGCACGTTCAGTGGTGTCGGAATCGCTTTCACCAACAACAACCGTTACTGATTCGAGGTTTAAATCGGATGCGATGAACTTGGAGGCATGTTGGAGCACCTGTTGTTCGTCAAGTTCCGAAACAATCACTTCCCGTGAAGCGTCGTCCCATTTGAACACCTGTGGGAGCATCTTCTTGCCCCAAAAAGTCATCATTTCGCCCTTTCGTTCTCCCTGAGCCATTGGCATTTGTGCTAAGACTGGAACGAATTGTTTTGGATGACCTCCTTCAGTGATGAAACCAAGGGCTGCACGAGCCATTTCACGCTTCCATGACGGGGAGATGACAACAATTGCTGACTTGGCTTGACCACCCAAGTGGCGTTCTGCAATGTTTTGCACCTTCCGAGCCTGCTCCAAAAAGTCCCGAATGTACTGCTCTGATGCAAGAGTGAGATGGTCTTTGGGTGTTGTAGAAGCAGGCAATTCCAATTGGCTTTCCGCAACAAATGTCCCGTCATGGTGCTCCCGTGAAGCCCACCAATCCTCTGCTAAATGAGGAGTTGATACGGAAACCATTTGTGTCCACTGAGGGAATATCTGTGATGCAACCGATGGATTCTGCCCACCTCGGCGAACGTACCAGTTGATATCTTTGATAATCTCATAATGAGAGATCTCAACGGCTCGGCGGAGGTCAAAATTATCCATAGCGTGAATAAATTCGTGAACGCGCTTGTTGAAACGAGCGGTCAGCCAAGCGTCCATCGGACTTGAAGGGCCATTCCAGGAACGCAATTGTTCTGGCCAGGCCTGAAGTTGTAACATGACTCGATGGTTCGCTTCAAGGGCAGTATCGGACCAATCCATGCCGGCGGTTGGATTCGCTGCAAAGAGGATGAAGAGGCGCACAGTATCGGCCCCATAGAGTTCAATCATCGCTTCTGGTGACACGGTATTGCCGATGGATTTGCTCATCTTCGCAGAACGCTCTCCGAGAGGGGCGTCACAATGAGGGCATGGAGAACCTGCGTGATCAACGGAAAGTGTCACACCACAGGATGCGCAATACGGTGCCGACTTGTTGACCATTCCTTGACAAAGCAGTTCGTAAAACGGTTCATCAGCGATCGTGAGTCCAAGGTCTCTCAGCGCTTTGGTCATGAAACGAGCATAGATCAAATGCATCTGAGCATGTTCGATGCCGCCGCAATAAAAATCAACCATCATCCAGCGGTCAGCTGCTGCTTTTCCGAAACAAACCTCATCGTTCATGGCATCTGTGTACCTCAAGAAATACCAGGACGAATCCATGAAGGTGTCCATTGTATCTGTTTCTCTACGAGCATCTTCACCACAAGCAGGACAAGGGGCGTGGACAAAGGTAGGTGATGTTTCGAGCGGATTGCCTTTTCCAAAAACTACGTCTCGTGGGAGTTCAACTGGAAGGTCCTTTTCGGGCACTGGGACTACCCCGCATGATTCACAGTGAATGATTGGAATTGGAGTACCCCAATACCTCTGCCGAGAAACCAACCAGGGGCGTATTTTCCAATTGACTTCTCGCCGACCAAGGCCTTTTGATTCAAGCGCACTGCACACAGTATCGCGGGCGTCTTGACCGTACAATCCATCAAATCCTTCAACCGACGAATTCACCATCCATCCGTCGTCCACATCCGCTCGGTTTACCGGTGCATCCGGAGACCCATCTTCCTGCATGACCAATACACGCTTGATCGGGATGTCGTACATCTTGGCAAAGTCATGGTCGCGTTCGTCGTGGGCAGGAACAGCCATGACCGCGCCGGTTCCGTATGTTGCGATGACAAAATTTCCAAACCAAATGGGAATCCGGTCACCGGTGAGAGGATGAACAGCATATTTCCCGGAAAAAACGCCTTTCTTTTTGTTCATGTTTTTGATCCGATCAAACTCTGACATGTTCACGACCTCATCGTAGAGGCGTTTCCAGTCCTCCTCAAATTCAGTGCCAGTAACAAGTTGTTCGGAGAGGGGGTGCTCGGGGGCGAGGGTCGCAAAAGTTGCACCAAAAAGGGTATCAGGTCGAGTGGTAAAAACCTCAAAGGTGAGGTCGGAATCTACAACACCGAAGGTGATTTCAGCACCTTCGGACCTACCAAGCCAATCGCGTTGAAGGGATTTTACATGTTCGGGGAATTTGATGGTATCCAAGCCATCATGCAATTCCTGTGCGTAGGCTGGTAGGTCAATGAACCACTGGCTCATTCCCTTCTGCTCAACAGGGCCATTGCATCGCCAACATCGGCCTGCTTTGACCTGCTCGTTAGCAAGAACAGTATTGCAAGACACACACCAATTTACTGGGGCAAATTCTCTTCGTGCTAGGCCACTTTCGTAAAATTTAGTGAAAAACCATTGATTCCATTTGTAATATCGTGGGTCGTGACTTTTGAGCGTCCGACTCCAATCGTAAGAAAATCCCATGCGTTTGATTTGTTGAGTAATCGACGCCATGTTACGTTCTGTAATATCGTGAGGATGGCCCCCTTCTGAAATCGCTGCGTTTTCAGCAGGCATTCCAAACGAGTCAAATCCCATCGGATAAAGAACATCAAAACCCATCATGCGTTTGTACCGCGCAACTGCGTCCCCAATGGAATAATTTCGGACGTGGCCCATGTGCATTTTCCCTGAAGGATACGGGTACATCTCCAAACAGTAGAACGTTGGTTTGCCTCCTCCAGTTGTAGCTTTGAACAGGTCGGCTTCATCCCATTTCTTCTGCCAAGCAACCTCGTCAACTGGAAGCATTTCACTTGACATTGGCGTTCACCGTCCACTGGACGATTGTGGCCAGCCGCCTTCATGCTATCAATTCCTCGCTCAAGAGGTGGGAAATCAATCGGTTCGTATTTGAATCAAGACACGGGATTGTATGATTCAATCACGAGAGAAATCAACGCTCGTTTCCAAGAGGAAAATCGCCTCTCGTGTAAGTTTGTATCGATTCTTTACGCCCATTTTTCTGCGCTCAACAAGTCCATACTTCTGTAGCGTCCTGAGGTGATGGGAAATCAATTGTTGACTCTTTTCCAAACGCTTTGCAAGTTCTGCTTGAGTGGGGAATCCCCCAAGTTGGCCGTCTTCATCGAGCAGGCTGAGAATCTTACCTTGCAAACTGTTTGGGTCGGGCGAGAGTGGAGGTACCGGGAGGTCCTCCTCGATCATGTTTGGATGGAGTTGGTTTGTAAAGGGGTAGAAGCGAACGAGGCGGCCATCTTTTTTCCTCCAAACATTCTCTTCGTTCTCAAGAATTCGTAAATGATGCGTGATTTGCCCATTGCTCATATCCAACGCAGCCATGAGTGCTCTGAAATGGCAGCCTGGATTCGCAGTCAAGTAGCCCATCAAACGGCCGCGTTGGTAGCGACCATCCGTGGTCTCGTGTGTTTTTCCGAGGAGGCCGAGGAACCACAATCCTGCGAGGGTTGAAGGTATGCGAAGACTTTCGTTGGACGCTGCTACAATGAATATCAGAGAGAGCAATGAAGTTGTTACAACGACGCTTACTGCAGCAACAACGGGCGCTGGGATGGTCTCTTCACCTGGCGAATCCATTTGAGCATCGGTTGCGGTATCTTCCTCAGCAACCTCTGGAAGTTGTTCCAATTGAACTTCAAGGACTGCTACTGATGGTGCATTGAAGGTTTGACAGGCGGGAGAAGCCGATTCGATGTGAACGATATAAATTCCTTCAACTTCAGAAGTTGGTTGCCATTGCCCAGCATTACGGGCGTGTGAAAGAAGGTACTGCTCGCCTTCAGCATTGAGGACCCAGCATGTTCCTTGCTCAGTGAGAAGGCCGTTCCAAGTCCCCATGAGTTCAAACGTCTCAACTGGCGAGTTTGAAATCGGTTCATCAGATGATTGTTCAGAATACATCGGCCAATCAAATTGCAATGTTTGTATGGCTCGGGGAGAACTTTCCAAAGCAATCTCTAGCGTGTAAGCGCCGTCAAGAAGCAATGGCATACCTTCCTGAACCATGGCGACTGAAACGGTTGAAAAGGGTGCGTTTTGAGACCCAGGAGGCAACAGTAGTTTACGACCAGAATAATCGTCGCACAAGGTTTGCAATTGGTAAGCAACATCTTGATTTTGGTCAATGAATGTGAGCGTGTAGGTACAAGGGTTGACCATTCTTAGAAAGTGTTCTTCCTGTGTATTTTCAAAAGAAGACGACAGGGAAAGAGATGTCTCCCCCTCAGGCGTTATTGTAGGCGTGAATGTTAGAGAAGACTGAGAATCGCACGGGTTGGGAATGAGGTCAGCGTATTGAATCTGTGAACTGGTGCTCAAATCATATTGGGGCAACTCAACAATTACAGTCAACTTACCCGGGGAGACAAGGCACCCGTCAGCCTTGAAAAAGCCCCATTGTGGCAAGGCAAAATTCAGCGGTCCATTCGGCGAGAGTTCCATTTCCAAATCGATGTCCTGACATGGATTCTCTGCTCGGCTGTCAAAGACAACCTCTCCAAAATCATCCAAGATCCACAATTCAGCTTTGCATGTTGTGGTAAACTGCAACGTTTGGGCGACCTGGGATGAACTGACCATATCTACCGACAATACAAGAGCTTCCCCGTTGGTGTATTCCATGAGTTCACGCCCATCCCAATTGATTGAAAGAGCGGCTTCTACGCTGGAAGTTTCTGCTTGTGATTCCTGCGGTGAGAACGAATACTGATAGGAGCCACCGGGAGTGGAAATAGTGATGTTTTCCTGTGAAAGGGCATCGGTCAAAATATGTCCAATAAACAATTGCTCGCCTGGCATGATGAGGTCAACGCCCGCAAAACATGCCATTCCAATTGACCGTGTTGTACCGATTTCAATTTCCATCGAGCAAGGTCCTGCCGATGAGACATCAATGCTCTGTGTTGTTGGATTGTTGAGGTTGATGATGGACACCATCGGTCCGCTCGTTTCAGCCGTGCGGTGGGTCATCATTACGCTGTATTCAAGTTCATCAGGAACCATTACTGGTGTTTGAATGCGGACGGTTGTTGAGTCATTAAGTCCTGTAGAAGGATGAAAGGCTTCTACCGTGTAAAACCCGCTCGGTTGCCAAGAACCTTGCTCGTTTTTCATGTCCCAGATCAGTGCATTCATTTCCTTTGTTTCACCAGCAAAGAGGTCAATCCCTCGTGAAAGGCCGCG
Organism: Methanobacteriota archaeon; assembly: GCA_002726495.1. Classification (GTDB taxonomy): domain Archaea; phylum Thermoplasmatota; class Poseidoniia; order Poseidoniales; family Poseidoniaceae; genus Poseidonia. The sequence continues at coordinate 31,658 of PBTH01000059.1, forward strand.
GCACTCATCGCTACCGTCATGAACCAGTATTCCTTCAGAATCATAGACATTCAATATGATGTCGCATGAAGGGTCGTTATCAAACGAAGTTGCTGACCCGGAATTTGAGAAAAAAGTGCTCATGGTCATCGGTTGGTCCGGTGTATACCATGTTTGTCCAACGGGTTGGTTCAATGATGTTTCCAAAGAAACATTGGCAGTTTGAGCTGAAGAAAAACCGACCAGCAGAGACACGAGCAGGAGGCCTGCCAAAAGAGATACGCGGCCTGTCGCCCTCTCGCCCATGCGAAGTGAGTGATGCTCATCCCTTGAAAGGTAAGCGGTGCATTCTATGTGTAACTCATTGGACGTCATCGAGGCTAAACATGGTTGGAATCGCTGCTTCTTGTTGAGCTTGCTGCTCAAGTTCGTATCGCTTCCATTCAGGAAGGGCTTCATCGCCCTCCCATCCCAAAGCTCTCGCCTCAGCATAATTGCCTTCAGCGAGATAATGTTGGACCCACGCTTGCCTGCGTTCCTCTTCTTCCCCGAAAGCATCCTCAACCAATTGCTCTTCACGTTTTGATTGGATGGCCTTTCGCTTACCCGCTGTCTTGGCGAGTTGTGCAACGAAAATCAGAGCGAGGAGGAAGATAATCGCACCGCCCATGAGCGTTAGGGTGTTGAGATTTCCAGAGAGGAGGGAGGTGCTGTCTTCTCCGTCTTGAGTGATACTTGGGTCGCTGGTAATGCCACAGGTGACAACGCTTCGTGCACCTTCAAAAATTTCAGGATCCCATACACATGGGTCGTTCAAGTCCGAAACTCCGTCACCGTCTGAATCCAGACAACCGAACACATCGACGGTCGAGGTACCGGGTATCTTTGGGCATTCATCCGGTTGGAAGGCCGGTAGAGGCGCTGCGCTTTCATTGGCATCGAGTGGCGTGTAGAAGGTGTTATCGCCAAATCCGTCGCCATCAAAATCATTCCATTGGGATACTTGCAAGGGGAAGTTATCAACCCGATTGAAACTGCTTAGGTTGTCACCCCATCCATCACCGTCAACGTCTGACCACTGGCTTGCAATGTCAATGAAGGCGTCACCGCTTTGATTTCGTAGAATCAAGAACCCTCCGGGGTTGTCTTGGTCCGCAACTGTGTCGTTTGCGAAGAAGTAGTTGTCCCCCCACCCATCGCCATCCGTGTCCACATATTGTTCAGGGTCATCGGGGAAGGCGTCGTCAACATCTGCATAACCATCCCCATCCGAGTCAGGGCAGCCTTGGCGGGCCATTTCAAAGGAAGTCCCCGGGACGTCCACGCAATCGTCGCCGCTTGGCACATTGGTGTTGTCCCCATACCCGTCCCCATCGGTATCTGCCCATTGGAATGGGTCGTCAGGGAATGCGTCGATTTTGTCTTCGTAACCATCGAGATCAGTATCCGGGCATCCACGCGTGATTTCATTGTTTGATTCTCCGTACTCGGTTGGGCAGACGTCGCCATTGGTTCCGTCAGCATTGTCTCCGAATCCATCACCGTCCTCATCGGCCCATTGCGTAGCATCATTCCAAAATGCATCGCCGTTGTTTCCACCTGGATTGTCTCCATAGCCGTCCCCGTCGGTATCCTTCCATTGACTGGTGTCATCAGGGAAAATATCTGCATTCGTACCATTTGGATTATCACCACGGTTATCGCCGTCCCGGTCAGCCCATTGTGTGGAGTCATCGGGGAATGGGTCTCCGGCGTTTGAATATCCGTCGCCATCTCTGTCAGGGCAACCGCGACGGTCTACGGTGGATGATCCCGGGTCGGAAGGACAGTCGTCGGAATTGTTGCCCGTTGCATTGCTTCCAAATCCATCGTTGTCTTCATCACACCATTGCGTTGCATCGTTGGGGAACGCATCTGCTCCATAGCAATCGGTCTTTGCAGGCCAACCTGGAGTTGGGTCTGAATATCCGTCCGAATCCGAGTCTACGCAGCCGAGACGGTCGTAAATTGAGTCACCCCACGTATAGGGACACCCGTCAGGACGGTCGCTGTTGGGATTGTCGCCCACCCAATCTCCATCGCTGTCAAGGTATTGTGTTCGTTCAAGTGGGAAAGCATCGGATTGATTTGCAGCAGGGAGCAACAGACCTGGCCAAAAACTGGGCCGGTATGTGTCCCAAGAGACGTTGTCGTAATTGTCCCCATATCCGTCGCCGTCTGAATCGTTCCACTGTGTATCATCATTGGGGAAAGCGTCTCCCGATTGATTGACGTGAAGTTGATATTCGTCAAGGTCAAAGTAATAATTATCTCCGTATCCATCGTTATCAGCATCCACCCACTGTTTGTCATCTTGAGGCGCCCAGTCGCCAACATCGGACCAACCGTCGCCGTCAGCATCGGGGCAACCAAACCGGTCTTTGTTTGAGGCCCCGACGACGGTTGGACAAGCATCGGGCTCGTTAGCAGGGGCCGGGTTATCCCCGTATCCATCACCATCAGTATCGTCCCACTGTGTACCGTCTTCTGGGAAGGCATCGACAACTCCATCACCTTGATCGGTTGTATTGTACCCGTCATTATCTGCATCGATATCGGCAAACCAATAGTAGACTCCTTCGTCATTTCTGCCATGGGCGGAAACGATGTGTGTGCTGTCGGGACTCCATGCTACACCGTAAAGCGTACCGCAGTTGTTGTTGTTTCCAGAAGTACAACCTCCTGGTTGAGGGCCGCTAAATGAATCCACTTGATTGCCTGTATATGACTGATAGACTCTCGCTGTTGCACCATCCGCTCCATACCAATACATGCCCGCAATAACTTGGGAGCCATCACCTGAAAATGCAGTTGAGGCGCAGGAGGTTGTAGTTGTTTTTTGCCAGATTCGTGTCCAAGAACCACTGCCATATTGATACATGTCAAAGCTAGCAGATTGACCTTCCCATCCTCCGCACATCGAGATAAAATTCCCATCAGGAGACCATGCAATAGCATTCACTGCTGCTGGAGGATTTGTGATGGTCCAAGTGGTCGCTCTGGTCGTGGTATTAACGATGTAAATGTCACTGTTTCCAGCAAGTGACATGTGCATCCCATCAGGGGACCATGCAACATCGTAGAAACGGTCTTCGCCGTTAGGATTGACTGCATAAAGTTCGGTGCCTGTGATGACATTGATAACTGCAACTTCACCGTTTGTACCTGAATTTCCTGATCGGCCAATAGCAACGGCCACGGTTGAACTATCGGGGGAAAATGCGACACTGTTGACTTGGTCGCCGCCACCAACATCAACGCTGATGACGCCATGAAGTGAGGTAAGGTTGCTGGAATAATAGATGTCAATCGAGTCATCATCACGAGCCGCCGCCACGTATTGACCGTCCGGAGAAAAATCAACATCGTTGACATTGTTACCTGTATTGACAGAGCGTACGTTGGTCCAAGTGCTTGCATTCCATATCCGAACAAAATCGTCCTCTGAGGCGGTGACAATGAATTCACCACTTGGAGAATAATCTACTGCGTAGTAATCGTTGCTAGAACTGGTTGTAAATTCATTTTGGAAGTTCGGATTACCAATGGACCATGCGTCGTTGAAGTCCGAAGTCCCATCGCCATCGCGGTCCGGGCATCCATCCTTATCGATGGTAGAATTCCCTGCGGCCCAAGGACAATCATCTGAACTGTCTTGCACGCCATCTCCATCGGAATCAGCTGCGAGAGCCATTGGAAGAAACAGGGACGCAACAAAGAGAACAGAAAGAAAAACGGAGCGGCTTTTCTTTCCAAATGGGCCGGTCCTGTGGGGAGCCATGCTCTCGGGAGTAATTTCAACATAAAGGGTTTATTGTTTCAATGCTCAAACAAAACCTCGCCATAATAACGCACAAACTCTTGAACAAGGGGCGCCCATCCCCTTCTATGGGCGGCGACATACCCAAGGTTAACATCGCTGCTCAAGACAGGGTTCTGTTGCACCTATTGCACCAGCATGAATGGGCCAACCGCTATGTTGTACCCCAGGCGATGACTCGCCCCGGAATTGCCGAAGCCTGTGCCCAGCATCCACCCAATGTGAGCAGGACCATGCGTAATTTACTGAAAGAAGGCATGGTTGAGGAACATACCCGCTCAATCCAAGGTGAAGAACGCAGGCAAAAAACATGGCAGTTAACCGAAGACGGTGAAGCATTTGCCAACGAACGCCACAAAGAACTTCGCCAAACAAAAATATTGATTCGGAATGTCGATGGTGAACTTCTTGAGGTTCGGGCTGAAGAGGCAGATGCATATCTCCAAGCAGAATTGACACTTCTACAAATCCTGCTTCATGCACAGCACGAGGGAGTCCTAACCTATGGCGACATTCGGTTTGGAAACATTCGCAAAGCTGTCGAAGACGGCTTGCCAGCCCCTGGGAGGCTTATGCCGTTGGTTGGAGTGCATGCGACTTACGCAACAGCACCCCCTGTTACCCGCCCAGTCTACGGACGAGACGAAGAATTGCAAGAACTGCACAAATGGTTTGACGACCGGCGCCCTTGCATGGTGGTCCATGGTATCGCAGGGATTGGGAAATCTACGCTTGTAGCGCATTGGCTTGAACAACATATGGAGCAACATCAAAACTTGTCCGTATGCTGGTATCCGTGCCAGCCATGGGACCAATCCTTAGGCCTTGCTACAAGCCTGTTACATCGGTTTGGAATCGATGAAGCGCACGACCCTTATCGACTGATTGAAACCCTTCCGCTCACGCCTGGTGCGGAAATGGACGTTGATGCTTGGCGAAGGCGGCTGCTTGCCTATTTGACCGATGCAAGCACAATCCGTGAGAGGTTCAAGGACCGTGCAGGAGGGCCGCCACCCTACTGGCTCATTGTTTTGGATGACATTCATCATGTTTCCAAGGAAGCGGATCATTTGCTCGGGGCCTTGCTTCAAATTGCTCAAAAGGCACCGTTGCGCATGGTATTCATCTCACGAACAACGTTGAATGTTTACGACCGCAGAGATGTCCATATTCGGGATAATGTGAGGGAGATGCCGCTCTCAGGGCTTTCACTTGAAGCGACAGAGGCTTGGATTTCTTCACTGGATGTGGAACAAAATACTCCGATTTCCGACGTCCATGCCGCAACAGGAGGGCATCCGCTTGCTCTTGAATTATTGGAGATATATGGTCAACCAACACACCGCGATTGGTTGCGGTTCTTGGATGAAGAAATCCTCACTCGCTTGCCGAAAAAAGAAATGGAGTTGCTCTCAACACTTGCTGTTGCAACTTCACCGGTTGAATGGGAAACCTTGGCCAGCAGCACCCAATGGAACGGCCCCCCGCCCGAGAACCTGATTCAACACGGGCTCCTTCTTGAGTTGGAACAAGGCATGTGGCTTCATGAAGCCCTCAAAGAACGCCTGTTACGAGATGTCGGAGAGCGTAAAGAAGAGCGTAAAGCCAAACTGACGTAATCAGAAATCATCCGCTGACATCAATTCGTCAATCCACTTGAGGAGAGCCGGCTTGGGCATAGCCCCTGTTTTTTGACCAACGATGGTACCGTTACGGTACATGAAAAGTGCAGGAATGCTCCTGACACCAAGGCGGCCTGCTGTGGCGGAGTTTGCGTCCGTATCTACCTTAGCAACGAGGATGTCCCGCTCATCGGATACAGCTTGAAGAACTGGCGCAATCGCCTTGCAGGGGCTGCACCATGGCGCCCAAAAATCTACGATAACCCATTCGCTATCATTGATTGCAGCCTCGTATTCAGCGTCGGTCACGTTTCTTACTTCACCCATTGACTCACCGATTCGCCCTTGAGAAGACCCATTAAGAGCCTTTGTACTGTTGAGGATGGGCGCTCAAGGAGCAAGCCTCATGAGACACGACCTCTTGGATGGAATTGAAGGGATTGCATGATTATCGCCCCAAGTGTACTCACGGCAGACTTGTCTGACCTTGCTTCAGACTGTCAAGAAGCACTTGATTCTGGCCTCAATTGGCTGCATCTCGATGTTATGGACGGTAACTTCGTCCCCAACCTTACCTTTGGCCCGCCCGTGATCCGCTCTCTAAGGAACGCGCTTGGCCCTGAGGCAATTTTTGATGCTCATTTGATGATTGAAAACGCCGAAGAGTCCTTTCAACAATACATTGATGCTGGTTGCAACCATCTCTCAATTCACGTTGAAGCAGTAAAGCACCTTCATCGCGCTGTCACAGCAATCCGTCAAGGTGGAGCAACCGTCGGAGTCGTACTCAACCCCGGCACCCCTGTTGAGGCTGCTCTAGAAGTCCTCGAGGAACTTGACTTGGTTCTGGTCATGAGTGTTAATCCAGGATTCGGTGGTCAATCGTTCATCTCAAGTGTAGAGCATAAAATTAGGGCGCTTTCAAAAGCCATTGACGCTCAAGTTGCGGCTGGTGGACGACCGGTACAAATTCAAGTTGATGGCGGTGTCAAATCACACAACATCGCCATGCTCCGAGAATGGGGCGTCAGCAATTGTGTTGTTGGCTCTGGATTGTTTAACGATAAGGCGACCGTGGCGGAAAATCTTGCCATCATTCATGAAGCGCTTCAGTGACGGAGGGTTCACCATCAAGTTGCTCGTTGTGACCTTGCTTTACCCCTTGCCCGCCAATGTAAGCAGGGGCGTATTTGTTGAAGACCATGTCAACTTGCTACGAGAGGCGGGCCATGATGTCAAAGTTGTCAATCCATTACCTTGGATGCCAAGATTCGCTGAGGCTCGTCGCTCAACACATTCTGGTGTGGCCAAAGCCCCACGGAAATGGGTCCAAAACGAACAACCGGTTTATGCTCCGAGGTTCTTTGCACTGCCCGACCATCCTTATCCCTCGTTGACGCGGAACAATCTTCGCAGAAAGGCGAAAAGAGTTGAACGATATTTGGGTGGTTGGCGACCTGATGCGATCGTATGCCACACACTATGGCCCGCTGCTATCCTAGCCGAAGTTTTGGCTGCACGCTGGAATATCCCATGGACAGGAATTGTGCACGGCTATGATTTCGATGTTGCCTTGGAGGACAAGGGAATGGCAAAACATGTCAAGCATGCAATCGAATCCTGTGATGCCCTGGTGTGCGTAACCGAACGTTTGAGCAACATTGCATCCGAATTGCCGAACCCGCCACTGCGCCACATGACCATCCCCTGCTCGACTGAAATTGGAACTGATTGGGCTCGTGACCTACGCACCTGGCGGGGGCGCTGGCGAAAGGACTCGCTTGACATCCTCTTCCCAGCCGACCCTCGCAGGCCAGAAAAAAGACACTTGCTCGCTCTTCAGACAGGAGAAGAGCTTGAACATAGGGGCTGGGTTGTCGGGGTAACCACCCTCAAGCAGCAACCGAGAAACATTGTTCACGACCGGATGATGGTTGCTGATGTTACTCTAATCACTTCAAAACGAGAAGCGGGGCCTTTGGTTGCAAGAGAATCGTTGTTGTGCGGCACTCCGGTTGTGAGCGTGAATGTTGGTGAAGTCTCCCAGTACCTTCCCGAGTCTTGGATTTGCGATGCGGACCCGTCTTCGCTTGCTGACGGTATTGAAAGCGCTCTGCGAAACGGATGGACCAAGGAACGCTCGGTTCATGACTCGCTTGCCTTTGCATCAAACGAAACGGTCATCCAAGCGTGGAACGCATTGCTTTCCAGCCTCGTGGAACAAACATAAACAGAGGCAAACCAAACACCCACCACAGGGTATGTGTCACAAAACCAACCACGGCAAAGGTGGTACATAGCATCATCAAACCCCAATCATCACTGCGTTGGCGTACATGTTGAAACGAACCACTCATGGCCCAAGAGATGAACAGCAAGATGGTGGCAGAAAGACTGCTCGCAAGGGCGGCCCCGTAGAGACGTTGTGTTGCATTTGATGGCATGACCAGGATAAAGAGCCAACCTAAGACAACTGCGGCAGCCAAAACTAAACCGATAAATTGGGTGAATTTCCAAGAGTTCTCCCCCGCCATGAGAGCGGTATACGTCGGAGTTGCCATCAAGGTCATCGCCCAACCGAAAAGAAGTACGAAGAACAGATCGACTGCTGATGCGCCGTATGTTGTGTCCAAATACTCTGAAGGGAATGCGATGGGCGCAAATATCGCTACGATGAGAGCACCCCCGTAGAGGCCAATTGGAAGTAATCCAAATGACATGTCAGCCGCTTTTTCCATTTCGTAGTGGTGCAGTACAGGGTCACCTCTTGATGCTCCGAGAACTGGGAGCAAGGCCGCCCTCATTGCCGCTGGAACAACAAGTCCTGCTAACCAAGCTAACTGAGCCACATGGAAGACGGCTGCGACTTCGCTTCCTTGACTGCCTGCGACCATGAACTTTTCAATTCGTACAACATAGGGAAGTACTCCAAGTGTGATTGCAAAGGGTAAAGCTGCATAAAGCAAGGATTTGTTTGACGCCCAAGAAGGGTCAAGTGAGGTCCAATCTTCATGGCCGGTAGATGCTGGCGCACGGAACATAACCAGTGCCAGAGCAAGAAGCCAACCGATGGACGCCCCAACAAAGAAGACGAATGTAAAAGCCACTACCGAGGTCGTTCCAATGAAGTAAAGTGCAAGGTATCCCAGTGTTGTGATGAGGCGCTCTACCACTTTAGTAACCGCCTCCATTCGCGCTTCACCCAATACTCTCAAACCGCTTCTTGGGGCGTATGATGCAACGTGAACAAGAGCAATCAATCCAGCAAAAAGCATCACTAAAAATGGGGGATTGAGATTGATCCACTCTGCAGGCCTGAGCAAGAGCGCCAGGATGACGAAGGGGGCACTAACAAGAAGTTGCAATCGATAAATTCGCCAAATCGCAGTTGGAACAAGTTCTGGCACGCGACCTCCGTCACGAGCAAGCAAGGTTGGAAGACCCAAGTCTATGATGAGGAAAAACGATGCAAACAGATCAATCGCTAGAACCATCCACCCGTAATGTTCAGCAAGTAAGGCATGAGTAAGTACAATTTGTCCAATAAAGGCAAGAGCAACTGCAAACAAATCAGCTCCAACAAGCCATCCTGCATCTCTGCCGCTTGAGGGTCGGCGGAGGGATGCTGAAGCGCCCATGATGCCTGCTAGCGCCCATCGCTTTCAAGACCTGCGCAGTATATTTGGCCCGGGCGTCAATCCTTAGACATCCATCCCCATATTGTGGCCGAGCCTTTGGCTCCACCAATTAGGAATCCTTCCAGCTTCAGGAGGAACGCCCTTCGTCGTACATCTGACGAAGACTTCCATCTTGCAGCATCTCAAGCGCAATGTCTGATCCGCCAATCAGTTCTCCGTGGACATAGATTTGAGGCATGGTTGGGAAGTCGGACCAAGTGCAGATTGACGGGATGGCCATTCGGTCGCTAAGTACGTTGATGGAAGCGAAATCTTCGCCGAGTTGTTGCAATACTTGTGCAGCACGGTTTGAGAAACCGCATTGAGGTTCGCTGGGGTTTCCTTTCATGAACAATACAATGGAGTGTTCATCGACGAGGCTTTGTAATTCTTCAGGTGTCCAATTCATGTTTCTCATTCCTTCTTGTTTTGGAGGCGTCGTATGTGTACCCCTTGGCCTCCACCATGGGGGTCAAACGCAGTATCACCCGCAGTTTCTGCTTGGGCCGGCGTCATGCACTTGAGGTCAAGTGCGTGAATGGGATGTGGGATGTGTTGTTTCATCACAGCGAGAACTTGCTTCTGCCGTTGGAGTGGACGCATTCCATCAAAGGATGGTGAAATGATTCGGACATGGAAGTGGTCGCCAGAACGGTGCAAGTCAATGACTTCTACGACAGCGTCCGGTACTGCTTTGAGCACCTCTTTTTCAATCCAAGCCGCTTCAACCATTTGTACGCCTCAACCCTCCGTTGGGCCACTCCATCTTTGAACCTGCGCATGGGCATCAATTTACACTGACCCGAAGGGTTGCCGGCCAGAGGCGGTCTTTTTTTCAAAGAGGACGTCCCACTGCGTAGCATTCCCAACCCAATGATCCAATGGCCTCAAGGTCAAGGGCGCGTCGTCCATCGTACAACATTGGTGTTGCCATATTTGGCC
>PBTH01000060.1 GCA_002726495.1 Methanobacteriota archaeon
ACAAAACTTGTCAGGAAGAATATGGATTAAAGATGCATCAAATACATATTTCAATAGAAATTAAAAGTTGTAAGGAGGTGAGAATATAGCAAAAAAAGGAAATAGCCCAAGAAATGGCCCTAGTAAAACTGGACGCCCTTCAGGAAAAGGTAGAGGGAACAATCCATCCAGGGGAAGTAAATCTAGCAAAGGGTCCAAAAAATAACTCTTGTGAGTCTAAACCTTACGGGGTTCAAACTCTAACCTTGCATTTACAAGCAGTGCTCCAATCAAGGGGTTTGGACCTAAACAGGGCGGTGGACGCTGGGGCCAACGCTGTGCAGCGAACAACGTGAATAAAGAGCGTGGCAAAGCGAACACGACGCTTGACGATAAGAGGCAAAGTGGACGCTGGGGGATTTGAACCCCCGGCCTTCTGGTTGCAAACCAGACGCTCTTCCAACTGAGCTAAGCGCCCTCGTAGTTGTGGCGGTGAGCCTCTCCCTTTTGAGCCTTCACCTCCACTAAAGAGGAATCAGACGCAGTCAATCGTTGCATCTCTGTCTGGCCCTACGCCGACACTTGTGCAAGGTACACCAACGATGGCTTCGAGTTTTGCGATGTACTGTTGAGCTGCTGTGGGAAGTACTGAAATTCCCTTTCCCGATTCGTTGGCGTGAACGGCCATAGCAAGCCACTCGGACAGTGAAAGTTCAGGGAAACCGGGCATTGAGATGTAGATCGGTTTGCAACGGGCAATGGCTGAAGCAGTGGAAGGAAGTTCAGTAATCTCTTTTCCATCGAGTTCGTAGGCAACGCAAATTTTCAATTCATCAAGGCCACCGAGAACATCCAGTTTCGTAAGCGCAAGTCCCGTGAATCCGTTGATTCGTTGAGCATGCCGCATGACGACTGCATCAAACCATCCGCAACGTCGTGGACGCCCTGTTGTCGTTCCAAATTCATGGCCAACCGTACCCATGTGCTTGCCAACCTCATCGTTGAGTTCCGTTGGCATCGCTCCATGGCCCACACGAGTGATGTACGCTTTGGTAATACCGATAACATCGTGCACATGACCGGGATGGATTCCAGCACCATGCGAGGCATTTCCACGGGAGGTGACCGACGAGGTGACGAAGGGATAGGTACCTTGGTCAATGTCTAAAAGACATCCCTGTGCACCTTCAAGGATAATGTGCTCACCGAGTTTGAGGGCGTTGTCCAACATCAATCCAGTGTTGCTGATTGAGGTATTGTACGCTTCATCAATCCACTTGATGTCGTCCATGAGCCCTTCCACGGTCACACGGTCAGAAGAACCCGCTGCCTCAAGTGAAGCATTCATCCTAGAGACGGTGTTTTCAGCCCAAGATGAATCATCAAGCACCTCTGCAACATCTCCAAAGCGTAAGCCAATTCGGTTGATTTTGTCAGCATAAGTTGGACCAATCCCTCGACCTGTTGTTCCGATTTTAGTATCCAAACTGTCCATGTAACGGTGATAGGGCAGGATTAGATGTGCACGTTCACTGACAAAAAGGCGGTCTCCTCGAGGGTCTTCTCCCGTTGATTCCATCCAACCCTTGAGTTCGCTGTCCAAGACCCACGGGTCAACAACCATCCCGTCACCGAGAACAAGATGACATTCCTTTCTTGTGATGCCTGAAGGAAGAAGATGGAATTTGAGCACTTGATCACCAAGTACAACAGTGTGCCCTGCGTTATTACCACCTTGGAATCTCGCAACCCATGTTGCTGACTCAGCGAGACGATCGACCAATTTTCCTTTTCCTTCATCGCCCCATTGGGCTCCAAGAATTACCGTAGCAGGCATGTGCTTGTCCTCATGCCGCTGTCGGCAAAGGCCGTCTTTGAACCCTGTGGAAAGTGTTGATGAAGATGAACACCACGAATGCAGAAATTTATGGCCGTGATTTTGAACGACGCTTTATATGTTGGCGCGTTAAGTGGTGAACACTGGCAACCTGTAGATATTGTGATAAAAAGTGGCTTGCATCTAACTAAGTATCAGCGAAACAACCATCAATTTATATACTCCCCGCCGCAACTACTAAACCAAGAGTTGAGAAGATGAAACAACAGAGAGAAGGAAAAAATACTCAGCAATCAACCCCACCCGCACGACGAGAGGGTTTTGGCTCACAACGCCCCTCCAGAAGAGTGGTTGAAGGACACACACGTCCGTGCGAGGATTGTGGTGACGTCAACTGGGACATGGATCTGACACGAGGAGAGATTACCTGCGGCACCTGCGGGCTCGTCGTTGAGGAGAACGTACCAGACCCTGGTGCGGAATGGACCAATCATGGCCAAGGTGAAGACCGCTCTCGTGTCGGACGTCCGATGACATACACCCTGGCAGACAAAGGCCTCAACACGACCATCGATGTTCGTGACTTGAACACAGGTTCATCTTCACGACATGGAATCAGTTCTCGGTCCCGTCGCGAATGGCGTCGCCGTCGCGTCATTGACGAGCGGTCCAAAACTCGAAAGAGCAGAGAACGAAATCTCGTCAAGGCCAACCAGTTTATCAGAGACCGCTCAGGATTGCCTCAACCCCTCCAAGAAGAATCTGCTCGATTGTACAGGATGTTGTCAACTGCTGGATTTGTGACGGGTCGCTCCATCGCTGGTGTAACCGCCGCATGCACCTACCTCGTAGCACGTCAGGAGGAGTTGCCACGGCAAATTCCTGATGTCGCTGAGGCTTTTGATGTCACTGAAAAGGACCTTTCAAGATTGATCCGTCAAGTATCCCGCCGGCTAAACCTGCATAAAATCACAGGACCAAACGAATACTTTGACAAATTCATTTCCGACCTAGCACTTCCACCTAGTATCCGAGAACCCCTTGAAGAACTTTGGGCAACGATTCAACCTCACGAAGATGTGTGGCAAGGAAAGAAGCCAATGGGCGTAGCTGCTGCTCTCATCTACAAATCCTCAAATCATGTCGGAAGCCCTCGTACACAATCAGAGGTGTGTACCGTCGCAAATGTCTCTGAAGTCACTTTGCGTGGGTTACTTCGGCTCATCGACGGACTCATTGAGAAGATTAAGGCCCGTGAAGCACTCGAATAAAGGCGAACCTTGAAGGGGCACCTGTGAAAGCAACCATTCATGGGATTCAAATCCAAGGCTCGTAAATATCGCTCCGATTCGGGTGACGACGCTAATGCAACAAAGAAATCAGCTACTAAGGAAGGAGAACTCCCTTGTGGAATCAAAGGATGTTCTAAATTTGCTGACAAATCCATGGGTGGGCGCTCTCTTTCCATCGATAATGCCATTGACACATGGGGCTCAAGCGGATATGAGGCGAGGAAAGGCCGAGTTCGTGTGTGCAAGTCCTGCTACCGAAAGTGGAAGAAGGACAACAAGTCCGATGATATGTATTGAAATTCAATTTCACTTTTCACAAGGGGTCTACCAAAAGAAAGTAGACCGAAGGTAGTCATTGCCAGCGTATGAAGAACCGAATGATTGTACGTAGCCTCACCACCGACGAGGGCACATTGGTTGCCATGGACGATGGCCTCCTCGCATGGAAACCAAAAAATGGACGGGCGCAGAGAATCGCTCTTGATTCAATTCCCACCGTTCTTTTAGCCATACGCGGGCCGATGAATTGTGTTGATACTGCGGTGATCGGAAACGCAAGAGGAGAAGTCATCGTCCTAACGCTGCCCCGATTGGAAATTACATCTAAATTTGTCCTAAATGGAGGATGCATCCGGGCACTCTCCATCATTGAACCAGGAAATTTAAGCCTCCTTGCAGGCACCCAAAATGGGGAAGTGTGGTTGCTTGACGAACGAACAAGTTCACGCCAAGAGCAACTTTTCAGTATTACTGGACCAGTATCAAGTCTACATTTAGAACAAGGAATTGTTCATGTTAGAAGTGGATGGATTCATCACATGCATGCTTGGGATGGTTCACAAATTAGCCAAGATAATACGGCAAAGAATTACAGTCAGGGCGGCCACAAACGTCTCGACCGTTCGTATCCTGCACCTTCAATACCGAGCGTCTAAACCGACTCTTTTTCTTCAAGAGGCCAAGGTGAAATGGGCGTTAGCCAAAGGGCGGTAGATGCTGGCCTGTGCCATGATTTCGGAGGTTTTCCTTCATTCTCCACAGCTTCTTTGAAAAACGTAAGATGGCGGTTGAGAACTTCATTGACATGCTTCTTTCCTCGAATTGCAGGACCTTGCATGGGGACGAGGGAGGTCAATTGTAAACGCTTCATTGATTCAAAACTCCTGATGAGTTCAATCAGTGAGCCTCCCGGAAGATCCCAGCGTGTTGGCCGGTCAGCCCGTGGCATAAGAGGTCCAACAACCAACGTAGCGAGATGTGGGAGAAAATAGCCCATTCCTTCTGGAGCATGCCCTGGCAACGATATCGCCTTTACATCTCCATCCCCAAGAGCAAATATTTCTCCATCATCCATAGGGATGGTTTTGGTTGGGGGCATATCAGAATCAAAACGATTGGCCCAAGTCGTAAAAAAATCTCCAGTTTCCAATGCTGCTTGCCCCTCATGATGGATGTGAATGGGGATATCTCCGAAGGATTCCGAAATATGCTTCGCTCCTCCTGAACATGGATAACGACGAGTTGTTAGGACAATTCTGTCGAGGCGACCATCCCCCAGTTGACCACGAATCCGTTCAACTTGAAGCGATTGATACCATGAGGTCCCTGCATCAATGAGCAGACTCCCAAGGCTCCCAGATACGATAACTGCGTTTCCGTCATGATGGATGGCAGGGAGCCTGACAACCTTCATGTCATCGTGGAGGTGCCCGTATGTCTTCAACATAACCGACCAACCATGTGGAAGTCATCACACCAATGAATGTCTAATGGCGTGAGGTTGTGATTAAATAGGGGGATTGGGTCGCCTCACCATGGCACGATTCCCTGAAGCAGAGGAGCGCTTGCTTCGAGTAAAGATTTGCATGAAGTGCAATGCTCGCAATGCATGGAAGGCCGCACGCTGCCGAAAGTGTAGTTACAAGGGTCTAAGGCCCAAGAACATGGAACGCAAGGGCGCATGATGAGTTCACTTTGTTAACTCATCAAATTCATAATCAATGCAGTTGGTTCACCTAGCAGAACCAACGGCACTATTGCTGGAAATAGGAACACCAAGAGTGGCATCTTGAGACTTACCCAAACTCGTTCCACATCAAGTTCTTCTAAAGCATGGATTTGCTCTTGGAGTTCTTCAGGACTTGGAGTTCTACGAGGTGCGCGTGTCCTGTGGATGACCTGATGTTCCCCATTAGGGAGTACCATTGTTCCAGTTAACATCCAAACATGGCGCTGCATGACTTCATTGAGGGGTATTTGGGTTGCATGCCATGCAAAACGTAGATCCTTCAACGAACGCAGAGCACCCTTCTTTACATTTACAATTAACATGATTAACGGAATAAACAGGAAGGCAAGTCCACCCCACATCAACAGCGCAATCGCAACTGGGAGAGCGACAACTGTTTCACTCATCACCGATGATAGAGGAGTCGGTACGGTAACCCATGAGGGGAAGACCAAGGCAACCCACATCAGTGCTTTGGCATCAGCGCCGCCATGTAAAAGACGCATGCGCCAAGTAAGGTCGATGATGAAAATAACCAAAAATACAGAAGCGGTCTTCCACCATAAAATTCCCAATGCATCGCCATCTCCTAAAATCACGTCGAGAGGCGTTGTTGTTTGATATTTGATGGCGCCAAACACAAATCCTACCGCTGAAACAACATACCAAAGCAAGAAGACTCGGTCAATGCCCGAACCAGCTCGGGCATCACGTAGTGTTGCTCTTCCAAATACAGCAACACCTGCATAAGCGACAACCCCAAAGGCTGTGAGGTATATTGTCCAGTCTGCTCCCTGAACCATAAGGTCGAGTGCCCACAGGAAAATAGCTGGTTTTGCCCAAACAATCCAATGCTCATTGGGGACTCTACGATTTTTGTGATCCATCCATGCAGCCAAGCCCATTCCTAGCAGCAAAACTCCAACACGAGTCCACCCCAACACATCATCTGTGGTGACCTCCATAGGCAGAGGAGGAAGGCCATGAATTTAAAGACGGTCACCCACGAGAGTCTTTTAGCCCCAACTGGTGATATCATGGACATCGAAGAACGATTGCAGCAAGTCGCCAGCGTCATCAACCAAATTGATGACCCAAAAGTTCCTCGCAACATTCGCCGACAAGCGAAAGAAGCATGTGACAACTGGCTTCTCAATAAAGGGAAGAAACTTGATGTGCGAATCGCGATGGCTCAGTCCAAACTTGAGGAACTCTATGAGGACCCAAACATCCCTCCAGAATTTGGAACTCTTATCCTCACCATCAATACCGAGTTAGAGCGTATTCTAACTGAAGTTCTTTGAGACCTACCTTTCCTAAGTGGAGGATGCTCGGTCGTTCCAGCAAAATAATTTGAAATTACGGGTCGTAAATTCACTCTTCTTCATCGTCATCTAGAGAAAAGATGAGTTTACCAAGGAAGACGCGCTCCATGACGCTAAGTTTTCCTTCTGTGACGATCTCATCAAATTGCTTTTGCCACTTTTGTGGAGAAGGCATCAATCCGATACCAATGTTAATGAGTTCAATTTGGTCAACGCTCAAACGTCCTCTGCGCAACGCGTATTCTGATGCAATACGGGCAGACATCATGGCAACTTGCAAGTCACTGTACCCAAGGACCGATTGAAGTTCATTGAGCATTCGCTCTTCATAGGCAGTAATACGTCCGTCTTTAATGGCCTCTCTCCAAGCTTCTTCAAGCGTTGGTGCTCGCTCAGAAAGAAGAATAGCCAACGGTCGTGTTGCCTCAATGTTTTCAAGAACGATTTTGAGAATAACAACCAACGGAATTGATAGAATCATACCAATGATACCCCATAGCCAGAAGGAGAATGCTGTTACGACGAGGAGCAGTACTGGGGATATATCGAGAGCCCGCCCAGCCCAACGTGTTTCAATGACGTTGCCCCACATTTGTTGGTTGGACAACAAGAGGACTGAAAGGAGAATAAGCATACTTGGTTCGAGGAGAATAAATCCGAGAACAAGAGGTGGAATGGTTGCAAGAAGTGAACCGATGTAAGGCACATAATTGAGCAAAAAGGTCAGAAGAGCCCAAGTGAACCACAAATCAATGCCAAAGAAGAGCATGACAATACCCGCACAAACTGCAGTACCCAAACCGACTCCAGTCTTGACAACAACATAGGTATTGACGCTGGCTTCAATTTGGTCTCGAATCATGTGGACACGTTCTGATGCACCACCAGGGTATGCACGTTCAATTCGCCCTGGTAACAAACTTGCTTCAAAAATGATGAACAGCAAAAAGAACAGCACGGTAAGCCCCATGATGAATAAAGCACCAACGCTGGAAAGAAGTTTGCTGAATAGGTCTGAAAGTTCAGAATCTTCTGAAAGAATCCCCATCGTGGCTAAATCTTGATTGAATGTACCGTTTTCAGTTGCTCCAGAATCCATCATCGTTTTTCCAATCAGCGGAGAATCTTTCATTTCATCCCAGCGCTCATCCAACTTTGTGGTATAGTAATCCATTCGCTCATCATCATCAGCCATAGCTGCTGCTTGCTGATATGCAAAAAATCCAGCACTGAGAACAATCAAAATTGCAAGCATCAGCATTGTAATGTACGAAAGCATGATTGGAAATCCCTTTCTTGAGAGCAAATCTGCACCAGGCTTCAATACGAAATAGATGCCGAGGGCAATAAATAATGGCTGAAGGACATCAATAAGATAAATCAGCCATACAGTGACAAGTGTCATCAAAATCGCAGCGTGTGAAAATGTGCCGAGACGTTGACGGAAATTGTTGCTGTCCCAAATCCTGGCGTTCTCTTCCATGCAAAGGCTAAGACATCGTCCCTTTTGAAAACATCTCAGCGTCTATTCGTCAGATTTTGATGCAGAATCCGTCTTAAAATGCGGCAATCGCCAAGTGAGAATCATAGAAATTAGCATCAGGAAGCCACACAAATGAAACGCAGTATGATAATCCCATGGGAAACTACCACGAACGGTGAGTTCCCAGACAATACCTCCTGTAAGAGGTCCAAGAATACGGGCGAAAGCACCGAGTGACTCTTGAGCACCCATTACCAATCCAAGTTCATAACCCTCATGGCGGGCAATTTGTGTAAGATATGTTGATGATGCCGGTTGAAAAACACCGTTTCCAATTGCAATCAACGAACAAACGAATAGAAGTCCAATCCATGCACTGCTTGATTCTGTATAAGGCACCAAGACCAGCCCTAGTCCAGTTGTTATCGCAGCGTAAGGAATCAGACGACGGGTTCCAAAACGACGTGTTAATGGTCCAATCAGTACTCCTTGAGTGAGTATTCCGAAAAGCCCAATCATTGCAAAGACACGACCGTTATCTTTCTCACTGAATCCTAAACCCCCGCTTAAAACATCCATTTCAGTATAGAGAATGAACACAGCATGCATTACCGTAAATCCGAGCGTGAACAGCATTGTTACCCAAATCATCGCCCCAATACTGCCCTTTCTTAACATGGATAACGAGTTGGAGAACATGCCTTTCATCTCATCACCCCAAGAGCGTCGAGTGTGTTCGGATTGCTCACTCAGATCAAGTGATTCGGGAAGATAACGAAGAGCCAAGATGAAAGAACCTGCGGAAAGAAGGCTTGCCACAACACAAGGCAAGAGATATGGATACGTTTCAAAAACGGTTCCTACGAAGAGATCCCATCGTTGTGCAGGACTTGAGAATTCTCCACCGAGAAACGGACCGATCGTAAAACCGAGTCCAAACGCAGCTCCGATGAGCCCCATGCGAGTTGCCAACTGATGAGGTGCACTCACATCACCGATGTAAGCACGTGCAACTGCAATGTTTCCATTGAAAACACCCGCAAAGAATCTCGCACCAAAGGCAAACATCAGTGTGTTTGAAAATCCAAAGGCAGTAAAGAAAACGGTGTTGCCTACAAGCCCAATCATCAAAACCGGACGTCGGCCTATCCGGTCGGAAAGTGCACCCCAGAATGGAGAAAAGAGAAATTGCGCTGCAGAATAGGAGGTCATCAGCAACCCTACCCAAAGTCCGATTTGTACGATGCCTTCGGCTTCTGCTAAATCTTTGACAAGGTAGGTCAAAAATGGGATAATGATTCCAAATCCAATCATATCGATCATGGTCACCATGAACAGTACAAACAGTGCTGCCTTTCCGGTTGATGGTTCATGTTCGTGTTCCATCAAATCACCGTCCCTTATCACTGAGTTCTTCCTTTTGTAATCGGCGATGGATTACCAACAGCTTCGGTGATTTCACGGCATTATCAAACCAATGAAATCTTGGACTGAACTTCAGGAGTTAGACGGTCAATAACCGCTTCCAGACGCTCCACTAGGCTGGCCTTTTGGTCATGCTTAATCAGTGCATACTTCATGACTTCATCAAGCGTATCAACCGCAACAACCTCGACCATCTTTTCAAATCGGTCGTCAAGAAGCACATCTTGCATGTTAGCACGAGGCACGACAATCATTTTGACACCCGAGCGTGCAGCTGCTTCAATTTTAGCAGTTACTCCGCCGATTGGAAGCACTTCACCACGGACAGAAAGAGAACCGGTCATGGCCAAATCTTGGCGAATCGGGATGTTTTCAAGCGCTGAAATGATCGCAGTAGCAATGGTAATTGATGCTGAATCACCATCAACCCCATGCGTATCAACGAACTGGATGTGAATGTCATAATCTGAGATATCCTTGCCAGTGAGTTTCTTGATGACTGCACTAACGTTGGTAACACTTTCTTTAGCGAGGTCAGAAAGACCACCTGTTGCGTGAATCTTTCCACCACCGCCTAAAGACGGAGTAACCAGTGCCTCTACTGGAAGCATGATACCGCTAAAGTCAGAAAGACCAGAATTTGCACCAAGAACTGCGAGTCCGTTCACTCGTCCAATACGCTCTCCTGTGTTAACCAGCATGGCATAGTCTTGGCGACGTTCAATCATCCTATCAGCGACTTGCTGTTCCAATGGCTTTGCAATGTTGCGTGCGCCAAGAACATGTTCTGCCGATGTGAAAGGAGCGCCCGCCTCAACAGCAAGGTCTCCAGCAATCCGTACCAGCCCACCGAGTTCACGAAGTCGGAGGGAAAGTTTTCCACGGCGTCCGGCTCTTCGTTGTGCTTCTCGTAGGATGATCGCCACAGCACTCTTGTCAAAGTGTGGAATCTCACGTACTGTGTCTAAATCGCGACGCACTTCTTGGGCAATGAAGCGAATAAGACGGCGTCGATTTCGTGAGGTGTCAGGCATCTCTGAGTTCACATAGACCTCATAGCCGTACCCTCGGATACGGCTACGCAAAGCTGGGTGCATTCCTTGAATGGCATCCAGATTGCCTGCTGCGATGAGGATGAAGTCACATGGTACCGGTTCGGTCTTGGTCAGTGCACCGGATGAGCGTTCGGAACGACCCGAAATCGGGAAAGCTCGCTCTTGCATTGCTGTAAGAAGTGCCTGTTGTTCTTCGAGTCGAAGGAGGTTAATTTCGTCAATGTAAAGGACACCTTTGTGTGCACGGTGAATCGCACCAGGTTCAACTCTGTCGTGGGCAGGAGTTTCCATTCCACCCGACTGGAACGGATCGTGGCGAACATCGCCGAGTAGGGAACCGGATAGTGTTGCCGTAGCGTCAATGAATGCGGGAAGAGCATTGGGTTCATGCTTCACAAGTACCTTGGGTATTCTGCTGTCATCGACCGCACCCAGACGGCTGCGAATGAACATGTAACCAAAGACAAGAAGGAAACCGCCAAAGAGCAACGTGAACAGGTCGCCAGATTGCAATGCTGCGATCAGAATAAGGAATCCAATCGCTGCGAAAGCGATGAACAACATCTTCTGAGATTTTTCTCGTTGTTGACGAATGGCTTCTTTTTGAACCTTGACGATTCGTTCGGCTCGACCTGAAGGAACGGTACGTACACGAGGAACGTTTTCATCGTCTTCATTTGGATATACAAGGACATCTTCCAAAGCATCGCGTGGTAACAAGTCGGTCATGGAACGAGCGAGCATTGATTTTCCAGTACCCGGGTCTCCAATCATCAACATGTGTCGGCGCTGTTCTGCAGCCTTCTTGATCACAACAGACCCCGCTTCTTGCCCGATAACTTGGTCAACAAGGCGTTCAGGAATGGGTACGTCCGCAGTAGATTCAAACTCAACTCCCGAAATCCACTCCTCTACCGAAGCGGCGACAATTTCATCCGTACCGCCTGCTTCAGGAGCCCACACAGTAACCTCTTCCTCGGATGCGTCAACGATTTCCTCGTCAGCCGCGTCAAGGACAGGCTCGGTGTTATCTTCGTCTGCCACGTTCATTCCCTCGTTGTGCTCCCCTTTAGGGGTATGCTTTGGGCAAGAAATGCTTACCCGATAAAAATGCTACAATCAATATTGGTTCATCTGGTCAAGATATTGCTGACCGTAGTAAGCCCATTGTTCCATCGACCATCCGGCAGGAAGGCCGCCAGGGGGCAATGGAGGACCAGCAACCGCTGGAGGGGCTGGAATAGGTGCAACTGGTTGTGCAACCGGTTGTTGATATGCAACTGGTGCAACAGCTTGTGCAACCGGTTGTTGGAAGATTTCTTGAGCACCACCGTACATCGAGTTGGCCACTGCGTCATGAACTGGTAATGTTGCCTCATTCCATTTTGGCTCAACGACTTGGGTTCTGTCGCCTCGCATGAACATCAGTCCAAGCAGCGAAGCAACAATGAGAACTCCAATTACAATGATAAGGACATTTGTATCCAACAAAGCGGAGCCTTCTGGTTGATTGGAACTTTGCACATCATCTGTTGGGCAATTTGCACGCTCATCTTTACAGGCGACTGCTAAATTTGCTTTGAGGTCTACAAGTTCTGCTTCCATTGCATCAACATCGCCTTCTCCAGCTTTAATCAATACCTCAAGTATGGTGATGTCAGATGTGAGGATGGCGATGTGACCGGTTAGCATGGTATCATCCATATCTGCTGGAGCAGGCATCTCTTCGGTAATAGAGAATTTGACCTCATTTCCGGGGAAGGTTTTGTAATCGTCGCCGTTTTCGTCAACTGCATCGATTTTCAGCGTATAATAATCCATATCTCGAGAACCATTTGAACGGTATTCTTCAATCCAATCAAGTGTTTCTGACCAGCCAACATTGGATTTGGCTACATTAAGCGAAGTTGTTTCAAGTCCTTCGCATTGTCCAGTAAGGGCAGTACAGAGCTGCCAGGTGAGGTCGATGGAGGTGAAAATCGGTGCATCCTCGGTCAAGAGCAATGTTGCTGTTGGCGTTTGGCCAATGTAAGTGTCTTCCATACTAACGTACATCATTCCACTGCCATCATTTTCAGTTGAAATATAGAATGGGTAAGCGTCAAAGACATCGACCGTCATTATGTAGGTGTTAGATGCATATCCATCGGTAGCAACAATGGTAACGGTTTGCTCGCCGGTCTGGTCAAAGTTGAGGATCATGTTTCCATCAAGGATATTGTATCGTGCTGCACCAGGCTCGCTTGGCGTTACGGTGATGAAGGCTTGTTCAATTGGGCTATCAACATCTACTGTACGTGATTTGAGGTTGATGACCATCTGCTTTCCACGCTTGAGCTGGAAATCTTCAATATCGGTCATATCAATGCGAGGTGCATCGTTAATCGGGTTGATACGAATGGTGACCGTTTGGTCTGAAAATTGAACACCGTCGCTTGCACGAAGTGTAATCACACTCTCTCCATTAGCATCATC
Source organism: Methanobacteriota archaeon (assembly GCA_002726495.1). GTDB lineage: Archaea > Thermoplasmatota > Poseidoniia > Poseidoniales > Poseidoniaceae > Poseidonia. Next base: position 12,880 of record PBTH01000060.1, read on the forward strand.
ATCAACTGGAACAAAGTTTAGAGTCACGCCGTTTGGCGTTGGCACAAGTTCCGCAGAGATGGCTTCAGGATTGGTTTGTGACATGATTTCGATAGCGAGATCTGCTGCATTGACAGTGCCCCCGTTTTCATCAGTGTCGGTCACGTAGGAGTTGAGGATGAGAGAGCCTGCACCTGCTTCATCAACGAGTTGAAGTGGCAGACCTGACCAGCGAGGCTGACCGTTTTCAATCACATTGAACATGAGAGTACCGTAAGGAATGATTCCTGTGTCGCTGTAATCTGCTCCATCATCTACAGTGACTTCAATCCCTTTCTGTCCAAGAGGACATCCATCGTCGTATGGGAACAGAACTTCAAGTTCTTGGGTGTCTGCGTGCCATGCTACGAAGTTTGGACTGCTTGAAGTAACGACAAGGTCCTTGAGAAGAGTTTCAGGGTCTTCGATGTGGCCGTTCATATTGACCTTGGTGCTGATATCGCACATGACTGTTGGAACAGGGTCTGCCACTACTGTGGGTTCACCGTTTGCGAGTTCAAATCCATCTGAACCGGATGATACAGCCCAATTGCTGGTCTGGCCACGATTGTCAACAGTTCGAGAGCGAATATCGTAAATCCCTGCGGGCATGTCCAGTGTAGGTGAAATCACATATTGGCGTCCTTCGTTAGGCGTATCCCTGTAAACGACATTGTCGCCACCGGATACGATGCTTGCATCCCATTGAGCCAAACCTGTTGGGGATACTTCAATGTCAAAAGTCATTGTATCAATGTTGTCAATGTTGTCGTCTGCAGAACCCTTGGCAAGAATGGTGAGGTGCTCGTTGCGAGCTACAACATTTGTGTCAACGACCTGAGCCTTCTTTGCAAGTGGTGGCCGGTCATGGTCGAGTTGTGTTTCTTTCATGTTATTGCTTGCCGCCATGTCGCCCGAGAGGCTGACGAGTCGGCTACCAAAGGTTGTTTTCCAAGCGCTTGTTGGTAGAGAAGAGGTGTCAAAGGTAGTTGATGCAGAGAGGAAGGAAGAGCCTTGAGCAACATTGAGTGTTGGAACTGATGTTGTATCAATCACGGTAGTTGAAACGCCGTTTTTGTAGTAGAATTCAAGTTGGCCGCCTGAAGTGTAATCCAGGTCACCGGTGTTCTTGACATCAGCACTGAGCGTCACAATATCTCCAGTCATGTAGGTTGAATCGCCCTCTGCGTTAAGCACAGATAGGGCAGTAATTCCAACATCCATCTTCGGACCCATTGTTGAATCAATGGCGTGGTAAACGTGGGGGCTGCTTCCGCCAACACTGATTTGATTTCCACTGATGAGTGCAGCAACAACAACTGCATTCGAAGTGCCTCCTGCGATCAAGTTCGTGGGCACAGATGTCCATGACACTGTCTGTTGTGCAGATGATGGCGAAACGCTTGCAAATGAGGTGCCTGAACCAGTGCTCTTTGTTTTGTAGGTGTCTCCTGAAGTAAGCCAACCCATCCAACAATTGTATCCGTGAGGAAGGGCACTGCCACTGCTTGAGTAAGTGTAGGTTGTACATTCTTCTTCAACGATGGCTGCATAGAGTTTCATGTTTGATGCAGCACTGCCCGAGCCGGTGTACTTGTAAGAGATGTCAATATCAAAAGTTCCACCGTTCGCTGAAATAGCCGCTGTCATTCCATAGGAGTTCGTTGTGGAGTGCATTCCACCTCCTGCGGAAAATTCGTTGTCATAGGTGTCATAGTTGGAAGATGCTCCACCTACTTTGCGGTCTGTTCGGTCTCCGAAGTAAGCATCTGGTGCGCCACCAGTAGGCCATTTCCACGAATATGGAGCGACATTTCCTGCGCGGGTACTGTCCGTATCTCCGTACGAAGCCGACATGTAAGTGACGTAAACATACTCGTCAGGGAAATCTGTCTTGAGTTTGTGGTGAGCTGCTGAGCCACCGCCGGCTTTGTAGCAGTGTGGGCAGTTATCAGACGAGATGTATTGTGCGAAAACCACGTGTCCAGGTGAGGTCGCAGCGCTGTAGACAACAGGCTCCTCATCAAGCGATTCTTGCACTTCATTCGGATTCATATTGACGGTTAATCCAGTCATCGTACTGATGAAAAACAGCAAGACGATTGAGAAAGCCATGGCTCGAACGGTTCCTTTCATAAGCGTATGAAGACTTGGACAGTATATGAAACACACGCTCAGTTGTCAAAACATTGGTTTCCTACAATGTTACATTTTTCGGTAATTTCGCATCATTGTCACAGGTTTAAGGATGAGAAGAAGGTGGCGAAAACATGACCAACGAGGCATGGGCCGTTTTGGTAGAAGAAGAGGGGAAAGTTCACGTCGTTGAAATGACTTCTGGATCTCGGAAAATCAAGGGTTTGGGCGTTTTTGACCCAATGGAACTTATCGCTCCCGTTGGCATCGGTCAACAGGTTGCAATTGGCCAAAAATTGCTCACTCGAGTTCCAACTCGGCTACCCGAACTTAACAAAGGGATGTTGAGAAGAGCACAAACTGTCAGTTCAAAAGATGCTGGATGGTTCGTGGCAAAACTTGGGATTGGCCCAGGCGACAATGTCTTGGAAGCAGGCATAGGGAGTGCTGGATTGTCACTTCACATCGCCCGTGTACTTGGCAACAGTGGCACTCATGTGACCGTTGAACCACGCGCTGAACATGCAGATATTGGATTAGAAAATTTACGAAGAGCAAAGGAATGTTGGCTTGAATTCCCCTCACACCACCACATCGAAGGCACGGTTGAAACCGTAGGCGATCAACTCCAGACATATTGTGATGAATTTGATGCCATCGTATTGGACTTACCAGACCATCCACCGGCCATACGTGCTGTCGCATCAACGCTCACCTATGGTGGGAGAATCGCATGTTACTGCCCAGTAACCCAACAGCTTGAACATGCTTGGGAGGCATGTGAAGAAGCCGGATTGAAGGTTGAATGGGCGGGAGAGTTGATGGAGCGACAATGGGGCCGAGCCTCAAAGGGTGGAATGCGTCCGGTTAACGGACCGTTCGGACATACTGCATTTCTTTTGATAGCACAACGATGCTGATTATTCAATAACGCGAATCTTGTTGTCACATTTCGGACAAGTAAATCGGAACGGAGGTTCGCTTCCACGAGGAACTCCAAGCCTTGCGTCACATTCAGGACAGTTGACTTTGTTGTCACTGTCAAGACGGCACTCGTTGTAGCCCAATTCCGTTTGCTCCTTCTCCTCTTCTTCATCCTCATTCTCTTTCTCATCTTCGGACGAATCTTCATCGCTATTATTACGAGAACGGCGAATCACCATGATGGCGAGAATCGCTATGAGCCAGCCGAGACCCATTGTCCCGAGAGCCGCAGGTTGACTCACGCTGAGGCCAAGAGGGAAAGCAAGACCATTTGGAGGGAGTTCCGGGCCTTTGATGTCAACATTTAGAGCAACCGAATCGTCCGTTGTCAAAACCCCCGAACCTAATGATGTGGCTTGGACGACAACCGATGCAGAAGCCGAACGTGCTACGTTTGAGGTGAGGGTGAGTTTGAAATCAATGCTTGACCCAGGAGTTAGCGTGTATTCATTGGTGAGTTCACCATCGCTCACTCGCATCCACTCAATACGAAGTAAACCAGTATCGGTGCCCATGGTATCCAATTGACCCGTAACCTCAACATTGCCCATATTCTGAAGAGTCACAATGGTGCTGGTTGAACTGTCAATTCCGAGGGAAACTTTACCCTCATCAAGAAGAACGGCAACAAGAGAATTATCGGGCCAATACGGTTCCACTTGGTAGCCGACAGATTGTTCAATGACAATGTTGCTTCGCATTGAACTAACGGCTCTAAATTCAACAGTCTTCATCCCTGCAGGAGCATCGTTTGCTACGATGCATACCCAAGGTAAGGCATCAGATGACAATCCAGGAGCGAGCGTTACTGAGGTGGAAAGTCCGCAATCTACACCCACGGAATCGATCGTGAACGTATCAACACCTGAACCGGTATTTGTGAGAATAATACTCCCATAAACGGACTCACCGGGTTTGGCACTGGCAACATCGCCTAACAAACCGATTTCAGCAGATGCAACGACAGGACGAACGACGACGACAAAGGTATCTCCAAGGGCTCCCGTGGATGCTGAGGTGACTAAAATTGCGGTATTGAAACCATCAACTGGTCCACCTGATTTTGTTTCAAGTACAGATACCACGACTGTTTTTGTTTCGCCTGAAGACAGAGCGAGCGTGAGGTCGGAGAGTGAAAAGGAATACCAGTTATTGGTTTCTACCGATGATATTTCAATGATGTATGTGTCTGCATTCGTTCCGAGATTGGTAATTTGTAACGTAAGGTTGCTCTCGCCTTGTGGGTGAGCATCAATTTCGTATTGAGCGCTGTTGATTACAACCTCTTGACGGTCCTCGATAATCAAATCAAGGGCGAGCGAACTTTGAGTTCCACCTTGCCCAAACGACACGGTGATTGCTGTGGTTGAGGGAGTTGCAGATAATGATGCTGAAATTGAGAGATTGACCGTGACGGATTCACTGCGACTCAACGTCAATGATGAATCGCTTAATTGGCCATTAACGCTTGATGGAAGCCCAAGAATACTTGCAGTCAATTCAAGTTCCGAAGTACCGCTATTGATCACTTCAATCGGCAACACCGAAGTTTGACCTGGGGTAATGATAATTCTTCCATCAATGGGGCCGACAACGGTGATGTCATCAACTGCGACTGCATTAACATCAACACTCAACGATGCATTCATGCCGCCATAGGTTACAGTGAATTCTTGTTGATGAATCCCATAGATTCCGGATGGACCATTGGTATTGACGGTCCAAACGCCAACTTCGCCAGGGGCAACGGTGACCCCAGAAGAGGAAACAAGCGAGGTGGTAAGATTGGGATGTTGAACCGGGTCGAGGTAAAAGGTGACCTGTTCACTTCCTGTATTGTTGATTCGGACTTCGTAGTCAACACCTTGCTCGGGTATCAGATCAACGCTTGTTGACGGCCCTGTGAGGGAGAAATTTACCAATTCATCAAAATCAATGAAAAGAGTAAGTAAGCCTCCCGGGATGACTTCGCTTAGCGGCGTGTCTACGGCGAGGATAACACTGCAACCGTCGGCAGAAGTTGCACTTTGGAAAACCGTAATTGCAATGGGCACTGCAACCACATCTCCGGGTTGTACACCGAGATTTTGTGGAGAGGGTAGAGCGACCTGGCAAAGAGCACCGGCATAAAGACCAGCAACCCAATTAAGGTCTAAAACACCGTTACCGATGTTTGTAACGTTGACTTCAGTGAGTGTGGTTTGGCCAGGAAGGAAGAGGTCGCCATGTGATGTGAACGACATACTGAGTTCATTCTCAGCTTCAACTTGAACAACCATGACCGTCGATGTGGTCACGTTACCGTTTGTTGAACCGATTGTTAATCTAAATCCGTAATAATCAGGAATTGCGTTTGTCGGCACAGAGATATTGAGCGTTACAGTTTGGCTTGAGCCAGCTGCAAGATTGCTGACTTCGTCATCAACCCACTGGAGGTACCAACCGTTGGGGATGGACCCTCCCATCCCGAAGGCCGATGCTCCACTCACTTCCCATGGATAATAGGACATACCAGCCGTTTGGTTGAATACCGTATCATCTGCTGCTTGTTGAAGTTCAAGTTTCACCGAAGACGGGATTGATACTGAATCGTTGCTACCAACGCACACCTCTCCGCTCATCGTTGAATACATAACACATGCTGCAAGATAAGAGCCCTTGAGTGAGGGATGGCTTCCATCACCGGTATACAAATCGTAGAATAAATTACCAGACTGAGTCGCATTTGTACCGTTGGCCTCCACAGCATCGTGGATGGTTTTGAACGCAAGACCTACGGGTGCGATCCAAACTGTATTTCCTGCCGTACTGATGTTCTCAGCATATCTCGTATATCCTTCAGTTAGCCGTTCTTGCATAACGGTAAAGTTTTGATTGATATTGTATTGATGCCATTGCGGACTTGTTTCTCCACTTCGCCGCCCCCAAGTCATGAACAGGACCGTTTCAGCTCCTTCGGCCTCAATTTCCGTACTGGCTTCAACTGTACCGTTCTTGCTTGCCTGCCAATTGGTATCGTTTGTTGGAAGTGAAGGGATTTGACTCTGATCTTGAAGGACAACATAATCCCAATCGGAGCCGCGAAGCGAGGTATTCCATTGATCCCCAATGGTCCCGATTTTCTGACGGTGGTCAGCAATAGTCATGCCACCTCCTGTGTTTGCATCAACTGTTCCATTGATGCCAACGGAATCTACAATATCTTCAACAAGCATTTCAAGGGAGTTTGCAGATGTGTAACTGTTACCGTACATTAACACGCTCAAAGAGGAATTGCTACTGGAGTTGGTTCCGTTCGTAGAGTTGCCCGTTGAATTGGTTTGATTGGTTGGGGTCGTAGTGTTGGAATGGTTCGCCCACCATCCGGAGAGGTCAGGCTCAACTTCCACATCCAGAAGGAATGTATCGGCAAGGCTACCCAAGTTTTCAGCGGTGAAACTCAAACTCAAATTACCACCTGCGAGAGTGGTGGAGAGTGATGAGCCAACACTTGACAATGAGGGTTGGTAGTAGGGTGCTACGCTAAGATAAACTGTGATTGATGAGTTAATGTTTTGGTCGGGTTCGGTGATGGTCACATCAAAAGAGCCACTGTCCACTGTTGTAGCACCTTCACCGAGCCGAACGATGATGGTGGTGTTTTTCGACCAGGTAGGGAAGACATTGTCAACCGTTTCATCAACTGCTACAATTTCCCAATATGCCGCAAGACCTGAATCATCAATACTCAAATTGTAACTTTCAATACTCGAGCCGTTGTTGTTGATGGTAAGCGTAACATTCGTTGATTGGCCTGGTTCAAGAATGACATGGCTGGAATCAACCGAAAGATGGATGCTCGGGTCGGCTGATGCGGTCATCACAAGGGGCGATAGCCCTGTGAGCAAAAGCAAGAGAGTGAAGCCAAGAGCGCGAGCGGAGCGGCTGGACATAGAAAGACCAGCGGGAACCTCTTCATGAGACTTCGGGAAACAAGGGTCACAAAATTCATGCTTCAAGAAGCGATTTCACCATCTCATCGTCAAGTTGCTCCCAAGGGAAATAATCGTCGTATGGGACTCTGCCGAAATGGCCACCTGAGGCCGTAATAGAATAAATCGGCTGGTTGAGTTTCAATGTTTGGGCAATCGCAGCAGGTCGGAAGTCAAACACACTTGAGACACGTTGAGTAAGTTCCTGAGGTGAAAGCGAAGATGTACCGAAGGATTCAACACGCAAACTCACGGGTTCTGCCACACCAATCCCGTAGCCAAGTTGAATTTCGCAACGTTCTGCAAGTCCTGAAGCAACCACATGTTTTGCAGCCCATCGTAGCGCATATGCAGCAGAACGGTCAACTTTTGAAGGGTCTTTTCCGGAAAATGCTCCTCCTCCATGACGGCCCATTCCCCCGTATGTATCAACGATAATTTTACGACCTGTCAAACCAGCATCAGCATAAGGACCACCGGGGTCAGCGAATCGGCCAGTTCCGTTGACAATGATGTTGCAATCATCGTCTAAAAGTTGAGGAGGAATAGCGTGTTCGATAACCTCCCGTTGAATTTCTGACTGAACAAAGGCATGCTCTTCTTCTTCGGAACCATTGAATCTATCCTTGAGCGAAGCATCGTGTTGAATGGCGACGATCACGGTATGAATCCTTTCAATCGCTCCTTGCTCATCGTACTGAACGGTCACCTGAGATTTGCCGTCGGGTCGGGCCCAAGGAAGGATTCCTTCCTCACGAACGATGGTGAGTCTGCGAGTGATTCGCTGAGAGAGGGCTGCGGCGAGGGGGAAATAGCGTCCTTGTAGTTCGTCAAATGCCTCTGTTTCCAAACAAGCGTATCCGAACATGATGCCCTGGTCACCCGCACCTTGTTCCATCCCAGTTCGATTAACACCTTGAGCAATGTTTGCAGCCTGTGTCGTGATGTGGACCTGCACATCACAGGTCTCTTTTGAGGTTGCATCCATGCCGATTGAATGCGATGTATAACCAATGGCTGCGGCAGCATTTCTGGCAATACTTTCGTAATCTGGAACGGTTCCATTGAGAGAGACTTCACCTGCGAGGATGATGATTCCAATGTCATCTTTTCCCTTTACACATGTTTCAACCGCGACACGGGCATTTGAGTCAACAGCGAGGCAGGCATCAACGATGGCGTCAGAGATGGAGTCGCACAATTTGTCTGGGTGGCCACTAGTCACCGACTCGGAACTGAAGTAGTGGACCATGGTCAATGGCCCCACTGCGCACCTTATGAAGCAAACGCATGGTTCCAGATGAACCGTTTGCTCACCCACTTCAAAAAGCGGGGGCGAATGCTTCATGTTCTCCATCGCTGCCCCCCCACCATGACCACTTGGGTTCCAACCGCTTACCGAACACATACCCTTGGCGAAATCCAGTCACTGGGTGCCGACCTCATCGACCAGACTGTAACAGTTGCTGGATTCATGGAAGCAAATCGTGGCAAGGGCGCCATTTGTTTTGTTGACCTCAGAGATGGGACCGGGACAACACAAATTTTTCTCAAAGCCGACAACATTGGAGCTGAATCATTGGACACCGTCCAACGCATGACTCGTGAATCTACACTCCAGTTCACTGGAACGGTTTCTCTTAAGCGGCCACCTAAGGTCAAAGAAGGCGAACCAACTCCTCCTCCAGCCTATGAAGTCCTAGCAACCTCTGTTGAGGTCATCGCACGAGCAGAAGCCCCTCTTCCCCTTGGAGTAACCGATACCGTCAACGTTGAACTTGACACTCGTTTGGACAACCGATTCTTGGACCTACGACGAGCCCATGTCAACGCCATGTTCAAATTGCGAGGAAAGGTCTTGCAGTTTGGTAGAGAGCATCTCATCACCGAGGGTTTTATCGAAACACATACTCCTAAGATTGTTGCAACTGCAACAGAGGGTGGTACTGACCTGTTCCCAATGCAGTATTTTGAGACCCCTGCCTATCTCAACCAATCACCGCAACTGTTCAAGCAATTATGCATGAGCGGGGGATTGGAACGTGTGTTTGAGATTGGACCTGCATTCCGTGCCGAAAAACACGACACTTATCGCCACCTCAACGAATTCATTTCCTTTGATATTGAATGCAGTTGGGCCAACGATGATGACGTCATGGGTGTTCTCGAACGGATGCTGCATCACATCTGGAAATCTGTTGCTGAAGAAGAAGAATCACAAGAGCTAATTGCGACTATCAATGCCTACAGAGCAACGCAAGATGAAGACCCGATTGAGGTCATTGTACCGGAACTCCCATTCCCAAGAATGGAATATTGTGATGCGATTCGCATCATCAAAGAGAAGGGAGGTACCATTGAATGGGGAGATGATATCGACGCAGAGAATTCAGACCTACTCGCTGAAGACTTACCTCAATTCTACTTCCTACCACGTTGGCCTATGTCCCTCAAGCCCTTTTACATCCATCATATTGAAGGTGAAGTTGGAAGCACAAGCGAGCAACTTTCTCGTGGATTTGACTTGAATTTCGGAAGGGACGAAATGACCTCTGGTGGTCAACGTGAGCACCGAATTGATGTACTCATTGACAACTTGAAAAAGATGGACCTTGATCCTGAGGAATTTGAATTCTATGTCGCAGGATTCCGTCATGGCGTACCTCCTCACGCAGGGTGGGGCTTGGGTGTTGAACGAATTTTGATGAAACTGACCGGTGCAAAGAATGTACGTGAAACGGTGTTGTTCCCTCGTGACCGAAAGCGATTCTGCCCTTGATTCAACCGAACAAGAGTAAATATCCAACACCAAAAACAACGACATCACACAGGGCGTGTGTAATGTACGGCACCCATATACTTCGGTATTTCATGTAAAGCCAACTGAATGCAGCCCCTCCAACAAAGAGTCCAAAACAAGCGAGCAGGTTGGCCTCAAGAGCAAATCCTAGGAACCAAAGGGCAAAGAAATGGTGAAGTACAAAAATACCTGCTGAAAGGGAGATTGTTGCCCAGCCTTCACCAAAAAAAACCTCTGCCTTTTCCACAATGAACCATCGGAAGACATATTCTTCTAGAACAGAATTACCAACCGTCCAAAATATTGCTGCAGCGATGTAGGTGCTTTGGACGGTGAGTCCAAACGGCTCCAGTGTTGAACGGAAGGTGTCACGGTCAACTCGAGACTCTCCGACAAACAACCATGCCATGATCATAATGAGGCTGAATACAAGACCAACTGCAAAACCAACTCCCAATCCACCTTGAGTCGGTGGAGACCAAGACAACGGTTTCTTGTCAACATACAGCAACCAAACAAGAGGAAGGCCGAGCATCCATAGTTTTGAGACAAACCAGGCGATTTGGCCGAACAAACCATCTCCCGAACCAAAGGATGCAAAAATTGAGACGGTTGGAGCTATGCCAACGAGAACCAAGGCGAGCAGCGTTTTCCGTTGTGATGAGACTTCCATAAAATCAAACCTGTTGAGGAGGCAAGTACGGATATGCTGGTTCATGTGCTACGTCATTGTCGGACTGAATGTCTTCTTGCTGCGAAAACGACTCCATCGGTGGAGGAGCATATGGTTTGGTTGAATCTGATAGAAGCGCTTCCTGTTGCAAATGATTGAAGCGCTCCAATTCATCCACTTGCACATCGGTTTGTTTTCGTTTGAAATAAACTCCAGCTAGAGCCAAACCTCCGCCGATCAAAATGATGCGAATAATGAGATCAAACCATGAATTCAATGAAGGTGAATTTGGGAACGGGTCCATTGAATTGGCAATACCGTCACCGTCTGAATCGTATTTCCCCTGTGAATCAAACGGAAATTGGTCTGCATTATCCCCAAGGCCATCACCGTCTGAATCTAGCCATTCAAAGGCGCTTTCAGGAAAGGCATCCGCATTGTCGCCTACGCCATCAACATCTTGGTCCAAACACTCAGTGGGGTCGGATGGAAATACGTCTCCGTTGTCTCCACAACCGTCCCCGTCACTGTCAATCCACTCCAGTGGGTCTTCCGGAAAGGCATCGGAATTGTCACCTACGCCCTCTTGGTCTGTATCGTTCCATTCAGAAGGGTCTGATGGAAACACATCCCGATTATCGCCGTATGAATCGTTGTCTTTGTCGGCCCAGTCAAGAGGGTCAAGAGGAAACAAGTCGCTGTTGTCTCCAAATCCGTCCCCATCTGTATCGTTCCATTCATTGGCATCGTTTGGAAAACGGTCATTGGTATCGGCGTACCCATCTCCATCACGGTCGGGACAACCTGGTGGGTGTAAAGAAAGACCGTACAACAGGAAACATGCATCTCCATTGTCTCCAATTCCATCATCATCAGAATCAATCCATTCATTGGCGTCTTCAGGAAAACGGTCGGCATTGTCCCCGTATCCATCTCCGTCCGTATCAAGGCACTCGGTCCTGTCAAAGGGGAAGGCGTCGCCATTATCTCCACACCCGTCTCGGTCAGTATCACTCCATTCGTTTGGGTCAACAGGGAACCAATCGTCTCCGTCAAGATAAGAATCTCCGTCGGAGTCAGGGTTTCGAGGATCACTACCGGCTTGTTGCTCGGCTGCATTATCCAATCCATCACCATCAATATCATCGTCTTCCACGTCTGAACAGCCATCGCCATCAAGGTCATCAAGGTGGATTCCAATCAGCCCTTGAGGACAGGTATCATCATCATCAGCGACCCCGTCATTATCATCATCTGGGTCTTCTTCATTGGAACATCCATCGGAATCATGGTCGTTGAGAGAAGGGCTGAATGGACAGGGGTCATCAAAATCACTTTCCCCATCCCCGTCACTGTCTCGTTGCTTTGCGGAACAACCGTAATCATCCACCGTTTCAGCAGGTTGGGTTCCCGGACATGTATCGTCTCTGTTCGAAACACCGTCCATGTCATCGTCCAATTGATTCCAAGAGCAACCTTGTTGATTGGCTTGGTCTGCTTCATCGGTCCATGGGCACTCATCAAAGGAATTGATGATGCCGTCCCCATCACGGTCGGGCGTGCCAATGGCTTCAACCGCATAACGGGCGATGAATTTGTGCATCACTCGTGTTGGATGAGCTTTGTCAAAGAAGAGATATTCATCTGGGTTTGATGCAATGGCGCTTCCACTGTTACAAATTGGAAGTGGTAGAATTGATACCCCCCCTGAACAGGCCGCATCTTGGGTATTTGTCAGACCTAAGGCTTCTTTGTTCAAGACAATGTTATGGAAAATGGACCATGCATCAATTGTGTGAATCGTAAGTCCAAGTTCGGCCCTTAAATCAACAATGAGCGTTGCAAGTTTCGAGTTGTAATCAATGACCTCGTCGCGAATTGTAGCTTGTTGAGAAGCACTTCTGCTAAGAATCTCAGGAGTCATCTCCAATGGTGGTAAATTGGGGACGATGAGCGTGGTAGCTCCGGCACCATGCAACTGACGTATGTGCGATTCCATGTTCGTCGAAATCGTATCTGCATTTGCAGTACCATAGAGGAAATCGTTTCCACCGGCCCAAAGAGATACGACAGAATTGGCCGGGATGGACGATTGAACACTTCCAAGATAGTTGGTGATTTGAGTGCCAACATTTGGAATGACAAGATAGGCATAACCGCTGCCTGTTTGTGCTCCGCCAAAGGCGCGGTTATCTCCAGAAGATGTTCCCGAGCCAATACTCACAGAGACGCCGTAAGCATCATCGAGGTAGCCAAACCAAACTTCACCGTTGGAGAAGCGACCTTGCCAGTATGGAGGTACATCGGGGGTATTGAGAAAGGAATTTTTGGCATTTCCCATATCTGAAAGAGAATCTCCAAATGAAAGAAGAGAACCGATTTGAGGCATGATTGTAGTTTCAAAGACCATGAATTCAACGGATGCCTGACCAAGGACGCTTCCATCCTGTCCGTACAAGACCGTATCGTATGAGTAGAAATGTGAACCGTTGTAAAAGGCTTCGAGATGGACTTCAAAGGTCGTGAATGTGCCGGCAGCTTGGAAATGATGAGTTCCGTTGAGTAGACGCACCCCGTCTTCATCAAATAACGACCATGTGGCAAGGAGGGCTTGTTGATAAGGAGCATTTCTCAATGAATAATCAACGACAACCGTCTCGTTTGAGAACCAATCGTTGCGTTCAAGTGAAACATCGGTGGTCATGGCGCGACCGTTTGACTCTGCACTTCCAACCCATGAGGGGGATAGCAGAATGAAAAACAGTGCCCAAATATGCCATCTCACACTTCGCCTACACCTTTTCAGTTCAAAGGTCTTCCCACGCCGTATACTTCGTAAGAGTGATAGAGTCGCCACACGAGTGAGCCACATGCCCGTTGACCGAATGCGTTGGGGAGCGGAAGAATGGCAGTTTGCCGACCTCTACATGCCCGACGACCCATCGCCCTTCGAAAAGGGCGCAGGCGTGCCGTGTGTTATGCTGATCCACGGTGGTTTTTGGAAGGAAGAATATACGCTTGACCTCATGCAACCCATCGCTCAAGATTTAGCTGAAGCCGGTGTTGCTGCATGGAACATTGAATTCAAGCGTTGGAAGGATGGAGATGAGGGAGTGTGGATGGACACCCTCTCGGATGTTCTTCGCGCATGGGGTCAACTTGCTCTCCTCCCTGGTATTGACATCATGAGATCAATGGCCATGGGCCACTCGGCAGGTGGACAGTTAGCGCTAATACTCGCTGCCAAAGCAGAACGAAAACCATGGCTTGCGATTGCCCAAGCGCCCCTTACCGATTTAATCGGAGCAGACCGTGCGAAATTATCGGATGAAGGAGACGCCCTGAGAAAATGGATGGGGTCGTCCCCAGAACAGGCCTCTGAAACATGGTCGCAACTCAACCCTATTGACCATCCGCCAAAGACCAGCGTTCTGTTATTCCACGGAGAAAAAGATGTTGATGTCCCCCTTCTTCAATCGGAAACCTACGCCCGAATCATGAAGGCAAAAGGGGCAGATGTGCAGAAAATATGGCTTCCCGGAGACCACTACGATATCATCGATGTCGCAAGCGATGATTGGCTGGTTCAACTGAATGCGATTCTTGATTGGTTATAGAGAAGGGCTATGACCATCGGCTTCTTGGCCACGTCATGGACCTGCTCGGAACTGACTTTCCTTATTCCCAAGAAGCCCTCAAAGGCAAGCATGCATTGGTTTGCGGTGCGAGTAAGGGAATCGGTGAAGCAACGGCTAAAATGATGGCTAAAGCAGGAGCAAATGTCACCGTTTGTGCCCGTAATGTTGACTCACTCAACCAACTTGTGACACAACTTCAATCGCTGGGAAGCGGTCAGCATCAAGCACTTGTTATGGATCTTGAAGACACCGAAAACCTCGCTTCTAAAGTTCGGTCATTGGTTAACACCTCTGGACCGGTACACATCCTCATCAACAATGCAGGCGGGCCGCCCGGAGGCCCACTCATGGATAACGAAGTGGTTGATTTTGAGGCCCCATTCAAGCGTCATCTTCATGCTGCACATACACTTGTCAAAACCCTTGCACCGTACATGGAAGAGGAAGGTTATGGAAGGATTATCCAAATCATATCCACCTCAGTAAAAGAGCCCATTCCAAACATCGGACTCTCCAATACATTGCGTGGAGCCATGGCCTCATGGTCCAAGTCACTTTCAAGGGAACTGCACCCATGCATCACCATCAACAACATCCTACCAGGGTTCACAAACACTTCCCGTTTGGAATCCTTGGCAACATCCATTCAGGAGCGAACGGGCAAGACCTCGGATGAAGTACAACAAAACTGGCTTTCACAAGTCCCCATCAAGCGCTTGATTGACCCGTTGGAAACAGCGAGTGCAATCGTGTTCCTAAGCATCCCAGCATCAGGGGGAATACGTGGAGTAAGTTTGGCAGTTGATGGCGGCCGACTCCGCTCAATTTGAGGTGAGAGATTGACCAATGAACTCTCTCCGGAACGTGCGCGTCAAGTACTCGAGATGCTCACCGCAGGAGGTGCAATGGATGGGATCAACACCTCTCTCGCTCTAAGGCTGATTCCTTTGGCCAAAGAGTTGGGAGATTCAGACCTCGTCAACCGACTCCTTGACCACGCATCGATCGTTGCAGAAGATGATGTTGAACGAGGGTGGGCACGCTTCGAGGGTATGAAAATCTTGAACGCCTCGATTAACAGTTTACTTGTTTTGGCCGAAGAAGCAGAGACAACCGAAGAGGGCAGCGCTCTGGCTGCAGCAATCCATCACCACGTAGCCTTGCTTCACATGTCTGAAGAGACCTATGATGAAGCCCGTGCAATAGCGACGAGGTCCCTTCGTCTAAGAGAACAACTTCAAGACCTCAATGGAATGGCCTACGGGCTTGCATTACTGATGATGATAGCAAAGAAACAACAAGATTTTGACACCGCAATCGCCTTGGGGACGGAGCGCTTGGAACTCGTCAATAAACTTGGAAACCCCATGGTGCAAATGGAGGCGATTGCTGAACTGGCCCATTGTCAAGCAACGATCGGTGAATTTGAAGTTGCACGAGAGTTGTACAATGATTCACTGGAACGAGCCGTAGAATTGGGCAGTATTTCAGGACAACTCGTAGCTCGTTGGGGACTTGCTGATCTAGCTGAAATTGGAGAAGATTACGAAACTGCAATGCTCGTACTGTCTGATTTATTGCATGCATACATGGCTGAAGACATCCCGGCTCCGCAACAAGTTAAGGTGCGGATTGAAGCCTTAACGCAACTCAAACGGGCTCCGAAAGGGAGCGGTGAGGGGCAAGAATAACCCATCACACGAATTATGAGCCACGGAGTAATGGAAGGACCGGTGACAAAAATGGAACATGACATTTTCTTCTCCATTTCCCAAACACCAGACAGCGAGGGGCACATTCCCTCTGAAGCAACCATGTTCCGTAATTATTTCCAACAACTGGAATGTGCGGACCGTCTCGGATTTAATGTTGGGTGGTTAGCACAAGCTCACCTTTCAACAGAAACTCAAAAGACAAATTCAAAGCCTGTCGTCCCACATTGGCAGGGTGAAGTTGGGCTCTGTACCGACTTCCCACAACTTGCTCTTGAATCCTTTCGGAGAACCACAAACATCGAAATTGGAAGTGCTGTAGTAGCGATTATTGCATCCGGTGGACCAATTGCTCAGGCGGAACGTATCGGAAATGTACTCACATACCATGGGTTGGACCCAGATGAACATCGAAAACTCCACGTTGGATTTTCCGCTGGAAGATTTGAATTCATGGCGCGGCCATACGGCATTGTTCCTCGCAATGCCATTGAGGAGGCCGCATGGCCAGCATTACGAGGCTTAATTTTCATGGAAGCGATTGAAATTTTCCTCAAATTATTGCGAGGAGATACCATCAGCACAGATGATATTCAACGAACTGTACTAACGAGGGACAATTTCCGAAGTGATGAGGATTGGAGTGCTGTCCAACATGCTACCGTTGAATTCGAAGGCCTCTCCGAGTTGCCTCAATCCATTGAGATACCTCCGCGTTATACATTTGAAGCGTTGAAAATCATACCTCAAGACTTCAGAAAGGAACTCCTTGGATTGATCATTGGAAGTCACGACCCTCGTGCTCAAATCTTCGCAAATTCAATCTCTCCAGTCAAGGTGTTTAACCTTTCAATTACCTCTCCCGAAGTCATCGATGCCACACATGAGCGAATGGCGGAAATCTACCACCCTGATGGGGGCTCTTGGCAACGAAGAGACATGCCGAGAACATCGTTTGTTTTCATCAATGCTGAAGAACATTTGAGCCCTGAAGAGCAATCAGAGGCGGCGAAAGGCGAAGCAAAATTAGCCCTTGACGCCTATTGGAACGCACTTGAAGGTACAATCGACCCTGAGAAGGTCCAAAAGGCGACCAACAATGCACTTATTGGAAATCCCGAGGAGATCGCTGCACAAATGGTTGAGCGATTCCATCCTGAAGACAGAATCATGGCATGGTTTGACTTCTTCAATCATGACTCTGACAGAGTTTGTCGAAACATGACTGCCTATATGGAGCAGGTTGTACCAAAAGTAGAATCCATGCTGAACGAATGAGGGGGCATCATGAGAATTCATCACGACACCTTTTCTGCTGTTCAACCCGGAAAGCCGGGCTCAGGGATGTATCCAAACTCCCCACTGGGTGAAAAGGTGGAGGGAATCCCAACTGGACGTGAAGTTGCCTGGGAACCTTTGGTAGATTATCGGCGAAACGGTGTTTCTGAAACCACCATTCATGGAGCCGTTGCTTGGGCCCATGGGGATGAGGTGATTCATTCCTTTGGAGGAAATGTACTCTGCTACGGCCGATCGATGATGAAGCCGTTCATGCTCAAAGCATTCACAAAAGAACTTGAAGATTGCACTTGGGAACAAAAGGCAATATCGGTTGCATCGCACAATGGAGATACCGAACACGTTGCTGCTGCGCAATCATTGCTCTCTGAAGCTGAATGGCCGCTGATGCTTACGCCTCTTGACGTACCATTGATTCAGTTTGGACGACAAGTTCGCCGTCCAAGACGCTGGTACCATACCTGCTCAGGCGAGCACTCCGCCATTCTGCGAGGATGCAAGGCCAAAGGCTGGCCTCGTGCCGGCTACACCTTGCCAAAACACGAAGTCTTTGGAGCATACATGGAACAAATCCGAACCTACCTTGGAAAGGACTGGAAACCGCTCCGAATTGCCAAGGATGGTTGTGGACTTCCTACAACATCCAATACTGTTTCAGAACTTGCACAAATTTACGCAGGCCTCGTCAGAGACAAAAATGACGATTGGATTTGGGAGGCAATGATTCGTCATCCAGACCTCGTTGGAGGGTTCAATCGTTTGGATTCAACCATTCTCAAAGCAGGTGAAGGAACGGTCATCGCAAAAGAGGGAGCGGACGGACTTCTCGGCATGGCTATCGAGCACCCTGATTATCCCAAAGGCCTTGGCATTGTTGTAAAAATAGCACATGGATGGAATTCCCAAGCGACTTGGTATGTGGCCCGGGCTCTACTTGGAGTTCTTGGAGTCAATCTGCGCAACCCTTACCCCCTTCACCGGCAGAAAGCCTTCATCGTTCCCGGCATCGTTCCCGAGAAGTATGTTGAAATCTTGGAAACGGTACCAACTTGGGATGAATGGGATCCAGACCAAGACCGTTGGAACTACGAAACAGAGGTGTGATGATGCAACCGCTCCTCAATTACATTGGAGGTTCGTTTGTTCCTTCAAATTCGGGCGATACGATTGAGGACATCAACCCTGCAACCAACCAGCGCATTACAACGCTACCTCGCTCTTCATCAATCGATGTTGACAAGGCAACACAAGCCGCAATTGGGGCTGGTCCTGCATGGAAGGCAACGCCCATTGAAGAGCGAATCAAATGGTTGGAAAACATCGCCGATGCCCTTGAAGCGAAGCATGAAGAAATCGCTTTACTTGAAACCCTTGACACCGGAAAACCGATCTCGCTTTCGCGCCGAGTTGATGCTGCACGCTCGGTGAGCAACTTCAGATTCTTCGCCCAATATGCAAAAGAACAGCAGCCGATGCAATTTGAAGCCAATGGCGCCATCAATCATATTCATCGTAATCCAGTCGGCTGTGTTGGACTCATCACCCCTTGGAATCTACCCCTTTACCTCCTCACATGGAAAGTTGCTCCTGCACTGCTCATGGGCAATACCATCGTCGCAAAACCTTCTGAAATGACGCCTCTAACCGCAAACCTGCTCGCCGAGACTCTCGACGAACTCAAGTTGCCCGAAGGAGTGTTCAATCTTGTTCATGGACTTGGTCCAGAAGTGGGTCAAGCCATTGTAGAACATCCCAATATCAAGGCGATTTCTTTCACTGGAGGGACTTCAACAGGCCGTACAGTCGCCGCAACAGCTGCACCGATGTTCAAGAAACTATCATTGGAATTGGGTGGGAAAAATGCTACTGTTTTACTGGATGATGCTCGTATTGACGACATTGTGGATGAACTTGTGCGAGCATCGTTTACCAATTCAGGCCAAGTCTGCTTATGCGGCTCCAGAGTTCTTATTCCTGCCAAAATGTACGACGAAGTCGCTGAGAAATTCGTCAAGGGTGTTGAACGGCTCAAACTTGGAGACCCAATGGATGAATCCACTCAAATGGGTGCAGTTATTTCCGCAGAGCATTTGTCAAAGGTTGAATCCTACATCAATCTAGGAATTGAAGAAGGCGGTATCGTACTCACTGGTGGAACGTCTGTAAATGCAAGTGTATCGGGTGTTCACGCTGAGGGAGCATTTCTTCGTCCAACCGTGATCGGGGGCCTCAAACACACATCAAGGACTGCCACTGAGGAAATCTTTGGCCCGGTAGTAACTCTTCATCCATACCATGATGAAGACGAAGCAGTATTGATCGCCAATGGCACTGAATATGGCCTCGCTGGCTCGGTATGGACAAGCGACGTCGAACGTGGGCACGCATTTGCGCAACGAATGGACACCGGTATCGTTTGGGTAAACACATGGCTAAACAGGGACTTACGGACACCGTTTGGGGGCGTCAAACAGTCAGGAATTGGGCGAGAAGGCGGAATATGGTCAATGAGTTTCTTTTCAGAAATGACCAATGTCTGTATCAAACAACCGTAGAGAATATTCCGTAGAATTTGTCGTCACCCCACAGGCGAGGCATTCAAATCAACTGTACCGTTGGGAGTACTATGTCGGTTCATGGAACTGCCCGTAAGGTCACCACCAATACGCTTCAAGAAATGATGCGTGCTGGTGAAAAAATCACCATGCTCACCGCCTACGATTATTCATTGGCTCGCCTGGTTGACCAAGCCGGTGTTGATGTGATTCTCGTTGGCGACTCGGCATCGAACGTTATGGCCGGTCAGGCTACGACCGTACCGATGACCCTTGACCACATGATTTACCATGCCCAGTGCGTTGAACGTGCGGTTGACCGCGCCCTTCTCGTCGTCGATATGCCCTTTGGAACCTATCAGGGAAATTCAAGAAACGCCCTTGAATCAGCGATTCGTATCATGAAAGAATCTAGCGGTCATGCTGTCAAACTTGAGGGTGGGGCAGAAATTGTAGAATCCGTCCAGCGAATTTTGACAGCCGGAATCCCAGTGATGGGCCACCTTGGCTTGACGCCTCAATCCATCTATAAATTTGGAACTTATTCGGTTCGTGCCAAAGAGGACGTAGAAGCAGAGAAACTGATTGAAGATGCAAAAATTCTTGAAGAAGCAGGATGCTTTGCTATCGTCCTTGAAAAAATCCCACGGGAACTTGCAAAACGAGTAACTGAAGCCATTGATATTCCTACCATCGGCATCGGTGCTGGGCCGGATGTTGACGGACAAGTTCTCGTACTCCACGATGTTCTGGGAATCACGATGGATTTCTCTCCGCGGTTTTTACGACGTTATCTCAACCTTGCAGATGAAATTGATGGGGCTTTGAAAGCCTATTGCGAAGATGTTCGTTCGGGACAATTTCCAAACGAAGACGAGTCCTATACCTCTTGATCACATCATCAGGTTAAAGGTCAAAATTGAGCCTCCGAGCGCTCCGATGTTGACACCAAGTGTGTGCCATATGGCACTGCGGAATGGAGGGAGTTCGAATCGCCACCATGAGGTGCACATCCAAACCCAAACGATGGTTGCAAGATAGCCAACGCAGAACAATCCCGTTTGACCAGGAATGAACCATACCGCAGAAATATACAAACTCGGCAAAAGAACACCAAGAGCATATTCTTTCCAACGCGAGAATTCATGCGAGGTCAACAGATGATGAAGCAAAGGCGAGAGCAACAACATCACCAGTAACGACCCTTGAATTGGATTGGGCCAAAAGGTGGACAATCGGGGCACAATTTGCCATTGCCAAAGAGAACCAACCGTTACACCAAACAGAGTAGGTGCTCCGATATTTGTCCATGTTTCGCCCCAATCTGCATTTCTTAATTCTAGAGGAGATTCAACTGGAATCTCCGAGCCGTTCGCAGTTGCCATCAGTGAAGTTCCATCCTCCTCTTGCGCTGACACAAATCGCCCAAATCTTCGTTGCGTTTGAGAGTTGGCCTCAAGGAAGCAAACAGAATGCAAATCCAAAGCCCCTTTAGGGCAGTTCAGTATGGGTGATTCATGGGCAAAGGGAAAATTGTCGCAGGCTGCCTTGCACCGCACCCACCGCATTTGGTATACGCCGAAAATCCCCCGCAAAACGAACCTGTTGCGGAAGGCGGTTGGGAACAACTTCGCTGGGGCTATGACAGACTTCGCGCTTCTCTGCAAGATATTGAATATGATGCGATCGTTGTACTATCTCCCCATTGGCAGACCTATATCGGGACTCACTTCCTTGGCCTACCCCACTTCAAGGGACTCTCTGTAGACCCGGTATTTCCAAACCTCTTCCGCTACAATTACGATTTGAACATCGATGTTGACCTTGCAAAGGCAATCCACGATGAAGCCGATGCAGCAGGCCTTGGTGTGAAAATGATGACAAATCCTGACTTCCGAGTTGACTACGGCACCATTGTTACCGGCCATATGTTCAATCCTTCATGGGATAAACCCCTCGTGGTCATCTCGAGCAATCGCTCCCGTCAATATTACTCTGTTGAAGTCATGCAAGACATGATGATTGAATTGGGCAAAGTCACCCGAAGGGCCATTGAAGCCAGTGGGAAAAGAGTGGTTGTTATCGCCAGCAATTCTCTTTCTCATCGCCATTTTACAACAGAATCAGAAGTCCCTGAAGACATGAGTAAAGAACACATCACCAGCCATGCAATGCATCTGTGGGACATGCGTATCATCGATTACATGGTCAAAGGCGAGACACAGAGAATTTTGGATGAGATGCCAGAATTTACCGAACAAGCAATCGCCGAGAGTGATGGAGGTGCATTTTCATGGTTGCTTTCAACACTTGATGTCCCTGACTATCCAGCAATACTTCACGGCTACGGAACCATCATCGGAACCGGTAACGCCATCGTAGAATGGCCTTGTCACAAATACGAGGAGGCAGAGGTATGAGCGAAGGAAACATCGTCGCATCTTTTGTTGTACCCGTACACCCGCATCCCGTCCTCGCCCCTGACCAAAATCCAGGTTGGAAAAAACTCCGAGAAGCCTTTGACCAAGCTGCTGAGACCATCCGTGGACTCGATGTTGATTTGATGATTATTTATTCAACAACTTGGCCATCGATTATCGGTCATCAAATTCAATCCGACCCAAATCCAGAATGGGTGATGGTCGATCACGACTTTCATGACTTAGGGTCCATCTCTTATTCATTTAACATCGATCAAGATTTCGCCCATGCGTGGGACAGTGCGAACAAGAAGAGGGGTTTGCAAAGCCGCTGTGTGAATTACAAAGGATTTCCGATTGATGTCGGTTCAGTCGTGGCTTTGACTCTACTCAATCCAGACAACAAAATTCCAGCAGTTATTGTGTCGTCAAATGTTTATGCAAACCGCAGCGAAACCACCGTTATGGCAAAGGCTTGCCTTGATGTTGTTAAGGCCCAAGGAAAAAGAGCAGTAGCAATTACCGCAATGTCGCTTTCCAATCGTATGTTTACTGATTTCATTGAACCTTCTGAAGATAAAATCCACTCGCTGAAAGACCACGAATGGAATCAGAAAATTCTTGAATTCTTGAGTCAAGGTCGGTTGGAAGATGTTGGCCAACTTTCTCGAACGATTCAACAGCAAATCCGAGTTCAGAAAGTTGTTGCGTTCAAACCGATGTGGTGGCTTTCCGCCATGAATGGAAATCGAAACGACCTGACTGGCGACGTCATGGCTTACGAAGCCATTCATGGGGCTGGAGGAGCTGTCATCCACCTGGACCCGACACCTTCTGGCGCTGCAGACAAAGAATACGATGAAGAGGATGTGGAGTATTTCCATGGCGAACGTGGAGTACTTGATGCCGTTGAAGATGCTACAGAAATAGATCCTAAAGTTCCTAAAGAACAACAAGAAAACGGCCCTGAACTTTGGGAGCCAACCCAAACTGCAGGTTCTGTTAACACCGATGCCGCACCCAAGCCCGTAGGCGCCTACCCGCATGCTCGTCGTGTTGGAGACATGCTCTATCTCTCCGGAGTGGGGCCGCGACAACCTGGAACAAATTCAATACCAGGAGGGCCCATCCACGATGAAAACGACGAACCACTTGATTACGACATCAGGGCTCAGACTCATGCAGTTGTAGAAAATGTTCGACGCGTAGTTGAAGAAGCCGGTGGCACCATGGACCAAATCGTAGATGTTACGACATTTCTGGTCGATATGAAACGTGATTTTGCAGGATACAACGAAGTATGGGCTGAGACACTTGGTAAAGTCGGTCCAACTCGTACAACCTTAGCCATTGACGCACTGCCGACTCCAATCGCGGTGGAAATGAAAGTTATCGTCCACCTCAACAATTGACGGATTTCGGGAGATAGCGTTGGATTTCTTGACAAATTACTAAGTAAAGTTGGCTCATCGGTGCAAATAACACACTTTAATGTCCTTTTTCCGGTGACCGCCATGCCTAAATCATCTACTGAAAACTTTATCCAGAACATCGCTGAAGATTTGAAGGCGACACTGAGCAGGACGATTGGACTCGCAGGTGTTGTGATCATTTCTCTTTCAGCAATGCTTCCCGGGATTTTCGTCACTCCAACATTTGCTGCAGATATTATGGGAGAGGGGATCTGGCTCGCATATCTACTCGCAGCCTCTGTAGTATTGCCCGGCGCTCTATCAAAATCGGAATTAGCGTCAGGCATGCCCTCCAGTGGAGGTTCCTATGTCTACCTAGAGCGAACCTATGGGCCACTTGTTGGAACCATCAGTGGACTTGGGTTGTGGGCATCATTTTTGCTTAAATCTGCTTTTGCCCTGATTGGTTTTTCTGCTTATTCAATTGCAGTCACCACTTACTTTGATATCGAAATGAATCTGATGTTTTTATCGATGAGTGCACTGATTCTTATCACCATCATCAACATTTTGGGTGTTTCAAAAGTTAAAGCAATACAAACTCCAATTGTGATCACAACAGTGGGCCTCTTGCTCTTTGTTTGCCTCGCATCATTGTTTGATTTTGACCGTGATGGGACATTCTTCTTTGTGATGGCGGATGGATTGGATTTGAGTCGTCCGGCGAAAGCCGCCTTTAATACTGAAATATGGTCTATTGCTGAGGCTGCGGCTTTGGTCTTTGTCGCCTATGCTGGCGTTACAAAAGTGGCGGCAATAGGTGGAGAAGTCAAAGACCCAGAAAAGAATCTTCCATCAGGAATTCTCCTCTCGTTGCTTATAGCAACGGTACTGTACTCCTTGATTGCTTACTTGATGATGGCTTCCATGCCCGTTGATTGGTGGATGGGGGCCGATGGGAAACCAATTGAAAACCCGATTTTTGCCTTCGCTGAATATGTTGCGGGAACAAAGTTCGGAGTATTCGCTGCAATTATTTCTATCCTAGCGATGATCTCAATGGCCCTTGCAGGAATTCTTGCTTCCTCGAGATTCTTGTTCGCAATGTCAAGAGACAACCTTCTCCCCCAAGCTCTTGAGGATGTCAATGCTCGATTTGAAACCCCACATTGGCCTATTTTGATTACAGGTATTGCCATGGGACTTGCAATTTTCTTTGTGCCGTTAAAAGATGTGGTCAAACTCGCATCTGGGTTCAAAATCATGATTTTCATCATGATTAACACGTGCGTAATCATCCTCCGTCAAACCAGGGAAGAACATGCGTGGAACCCGAGTTACAAAGGACCACTCTATCCCTACATCCAGATGTGGGGGATCATTGCAGGCTTTGTTCTCATGTGGTTCATTGGAGAAAAAGCGATCATAGGAGGCGGGGCGGCTATCATTGCTGGAACAGCGACCTACTACTTGTATGGCCAAAAACATGCAATTTCTCAACAAACTCCGGTACAATCATTCAGAAAGCAATTCCAATCGCCTTCCAAAGTCGAACATGAACGGAGAGTCGCCGTATTCCATGCAGCCGACATGGGAGGTAAAAATCACCTCACCTGCAGAGAGTTTCAAAATGCACTCCATGCCTTAGGGTTCCGATACTCATCAGATGAATCGCGAATGATATTCCATAATGCGGACACGGATGAGAATGGAATTATCGATATCGATGAATTTTTCTCCTCATTTGAGGTATTTGAAGAAGAGTGACCTGGCTTTGTATTTGCAGTGTTCAACTGTAGATTCACAACAAATATTGAATCAGGACATGAGAAGACGAAGCGACTCCAGACTTCTCAATTCAGCGAGATAAATCTGTTCGATTGCATCGTACATTTCTTGGTCGCCACCATCGCCAATAAGTTTCATGATTTCCCCATAAACTTCAGCAGCCTTGGTTTCTGTTTCCAAACTGTATTGAAGCATCTCGTCATAATTTTCGCAGTGGGTAATTTCATGGGGATTCCTCTCTGTGACTGGAATGCCTCCCAACTTGACAATTGCTCTACGAACAATGTCGGCATGTGTCAATGATTCTGTTGATTCAGTTGTGAACATCGGAGAGAGTTGAAGGCGATGAATTCCACGAATATTTGCTGAATAGTGGGCATACATGTTCACTGCGCGTAATTCCCATCCAAGGGCATCATTGAGACGATCAATCAGTTGTTTGACTTCCATTCTTATCACTCCCAAGCCGACACATTAGGTCGTCTCTATTATCAACGGAGGAGGGAGGGAGCCATAAAACCCTGTTATGCCTCATGAGATGGTTTATTCGTGACGAATCCATTCACCATCTGGAGTCACTTCCCAATACTGAAGTTCCTCTGAAACATCCACATACCATCCTGTAGAGCCTTGCTCGGTTGCGGGGGTTGCTTGCATAACACCCACCTTTGCTGCTTCTTTAGCAAGATTCGTAACATCCTCAAGCGTCATGCCATGGCGCTCATGCAATGGCGTATCGTCTTGATCTTCGGGGGATGTATCAAATTCTTCATCATCTTCATCATCATCCTCGTATTCATCTTCATCAAAGGCCTCGTCCACCCAATCGTTGGATTCAACCGAAGCCGCTTTACGAGCAAGAACAACGAGCACTGCGAGAACCAAACAAAGCAATACCGCCGCCATTGACATTGCTGTATTCGTGGAACCCACTGCGCCACCCAATAAGACCTCATCAACATCGAAGAAGGTCTGAGCGAGCAGTCCATTCCAACGGAACGTGCATGTACGGTCAGTTCCTCCATCGGTAAGACTCAATTCCCACGTACCCTCGGTAACGAAGGTGGTCTCCCCTGCATTGCAATCTACTGTTGAGTTTTCTTCCATAGCTACAATATTTCCGAATTCATCAATGCCATATGCTTCGAGGAGGACAACATCACCTTCCGCCATACTCGCTTTGTTTATGCTTGCTTGAATCCGAATCGGTTCGCCTGCTACAATCGTGATTGGAACAACGTGCTGTGCGTTTTTTTCTTGGATGATCATGTCATAATTTCCGCTTACCTTACCGGTAAATTGCCAGAAGCCCAATCCAGTTGGGGACGCTATAAGTTCACCAATCGTTGAATTGATCAGCGTGGTCACCTCAGTTGCCTCAGCTAAATTACCATGTACGTCAACGACTTGGACGAAGAGGTCTGTGGGGACGCCTGCTTGTACCTCTAGCCCATCATCCATATTGGTAACCAACCCATGTGCGGTTCCTGCAGTGACCGTCAATCGGATTGTTGCGAATACACCGTCTGCATTGGCTCTAATCTCGTGACCACCAACACTCGTCGCCACCCAACGGTTGTCATTGAGCATCATGTCAAGGGTGATATCACTGCCATCAATCGTCCAATTAAGGTCAATATCTGGGAGTTGATTCCCATAGGCGTCGTAAAACTCAGGAGTCAGATCAAGTTCCCCATCTGCAGGCACCTGTGCTCCATCCCCGGCGAGGATGATGAAGGCAAGTGGGCCCGGATGAACATCAAATGCAAGATCTGTAACAAACATTGCACCGGTATCATTGTCAAACCAATTGCCTTCAAAATACCACGATTGTGTGGTTGTTGCTTGAATCAATTGATATGTATTCATATCAGAGATTTGAGAGGAGTTGCCCATGTTCATGACAATGCTACCCTCGACCGTCCAACTGTTCCCTTTCACATCAATGGCCTTGAGAACGATAGCGATTTGGTCACCTGCGTAAGCCATTTTTGGTTCCATCGCCATGACCAATTCAATAGCATTTCCGTGAATGACATCAACCACCAATTCAGTTGAAACGGTCCCATCTGTCCCGGTTATTGTGGCGGTTCCTTCCTCGGAAGGACTCCAATATATTCGGCCATCATCCTCAGACAAGCCTCCTGAATCGGTTGTAACGGCTGAGATGGATGGGGATACAAAACCAATGTACCCGTCTGCATCTCTGCGGTCAAACACGAGCTCATATCGCTCTCCTGCAACAAAGGTATCAGGATCATCAACAAAGGAGAGTTCCGATGCGACTGCATCTCCAGGAATGACATCAATAATTCCGTTTCCAGAGACATTGCCTGCTGTGGCGCTAATGGCCCATCGGCCCGTGTGAGTTGCAAGATAATCTCCTTCAGAGTTGAAGGTGCCGTTCTCCGCATACCATCCAATGGACGGCGTAAGTGAAAGTGGCATCT
Source organism: Methanobacteriota archaeon (assembly GCA_002726495.1). Taxonomy (GTDB): domain Archaea; phylum Thermoplasmatota; class Poseidoniia; order Poseidoniales; family Poseidoniaceae; genus Poseidonia. Next base: position 40,736 of record PBTH01000060.1, read on the forward strand.
CATAGCCGTTGATATCAACCAATTTCGGCTGAATCAGGGTTGTTGTTCCTGCACGTACCTGAATATAATCCGGGAATGTGAAGGCATGAGGCGCGCCAGCAGAAACTTCTGCTGTTGCTGTATCTTCAAGCTGATTGTATCGCACTCTCAGTTCAAACGAAGATGTGCTTTCGGGGGAAAAGGAAGGTGTTCCTTGCCCAAAGTACATCCCATTGAGATCCCATACCATCCCGTCACTACCAGCCAT
>PBTH01000061.1 GCA_002726495.1 Methanobacteriota archaeon
AATTCCATTGACTTGGGTTGAAGGCACCATTGAGAACCCTTGCTCCGTAGATGTATAGGATATTTCTTGGGCAAGACTTCCATTTGGCCACTTGAGGGTTAACGATTCAGGGCCATTGTTGAGAATTCCATAAGGACTCGTTCCGTTAACAGCAACGATTCTGTAACCGCCTGCTGCGATGATGTAACTCGATGCAGACGAGGTGACATTGACCAGGTGTGTTTCGTTGAACGGGATTTGATTTCCAGCGGCATCCTCAATACTCCAACCCGTCAAGTCAATATCTGAACTCCCAGCATTAAAGATTTCAATCCACTCGCCACCGGGCCAAGATTCGTTATCATAGGACGGCCAAGGATTCGCCATTACTTCTGAGATCATTAGGTCGGATTGCACCATCACAGGTGACCCACCAGCAGAATTGATTTGTTCAGGAGACGGTGAACCGGTTTGAATCCAATTTCCGCTTGGATTTGAATAGTCTTGTTCGTAACTCTTCCCTGACGTAACTGAACTCCATGTTGCTTCGTGAACGTTAACGCTGTTCTGGTCGTAGAGAGTGAGCGTCATACCGGTGTTGGTGAGATAGAAGTTGTTGTTGCCATTTCGAGCAATGACAACAAACTCACCTGGACTGATGGTCCAAGTTGAGGCATTGGCAGACTGATAGCCAACGATGGTATTTGCGTCAAAATTGAGCGTCTTGCTCCCGCTGTTGACGACTTTCCATCCGCTGAGGTCAACATCGGTTGTACCGTTGTTTCGCAGTTCAAACCATTCGCCACCTGGCCAGAGTGCATCATCAGCACCGCCTGGATTTGGCATGACCTCGTTGAGGCATATATCTCCAGAACATGCAGTTGACCGAGCGCTGGTTGGTGTTGGGTTTGAGTCTTCATGCAGGTTCAATTGAGATATTGGACTTGCTAACGAAAGAAGGAATAGCATTGTCAGGGCAAAGGCAAGGGTTTTGTTGTTCATTTTATCACGCTCTTGGTTTCAAATAAATCCGAATGAATCGAATTTTCGGGCGAAAGTGTATATCATAATTGGGACCAGAATAATTCCCATTCCGTGTGACCGGCGTATGCCGATTCTTGGGGGAAGCAATCCGATGATGGTGCCGACGATCAAAACACCGATGCCGACAAATCCAGTGGAAAGCCATACGAGGGCTACAACGAACAGTATCACGCCCATCACCATCTGCTGAAGAGGAATGGCTGCATGGAGCTTGAGCATGCCCTTTCCAACATAACGCATCATTGGCATGGCGAGCAGTCCAGCAGCAAGTGTCACGGCTAACAAACGAATGAAATCAGATGTTGGTTCCAACGAAGACCATGTTTCAATGGGATACATCATCTTCAACGCAAGTGTTGCACCTGACCTTGAACGGCTGATAATGTACAGGAATCCGAGGACCATGACGGTGACGGCGGTGTTAACTGCCGAAAGAATGGCGATGACTTCCAAGTCTTGCTTTGTTTGAGGCCCTTCAACTCCTTCTTCCGCTTCAGCCTTTGCAACTTCCAACAACTCATCATCGGTCATTTCAGTAAGTCTTCGGGTTTCCCAATCCATCCCATATCCTTCTTTTCCTTGTACCTTGGCAGCAAGGTTACGCCCGCCCATGACCAAAACAGTTGCTTGAGAGGCAGTCATGCCCGGCAACACACCCATGCTAGCACCTGCTACGCTGGACCAAAAACAGGGTACAATTAACGGTCGTGCAGGGGGCAACTCCCAATTTTCGTTTTGAGGTGGCAGGTGAGATGTTGTTGCATAAATATCCAGGAGATTCGCAATGCCAAATAGACCTGCTAGACTGGGCAAAAGGAGGCTGGCATCAGGCATGCCTATTGGTGAACGTGCTGGAAGCGTAAACACTCCCCAGCCGTACATTCCCGCAAGGAGAAAGAACGCAGTTGCAGCAAGGAATCCTGCGAGGCGAGAATCTCTACCGAGTCTTCCTCTAGTGATCCTTTGCAGCCAAATTGGCCAATCCAATCTCGTGGTTTCTGTTGCCAAGAGCAGCATGGAAATGGTCAACAAGACGAAGGGGAGGATGGAACCAAGTTTTTCGTACCAGCCCAACTCAGGGCCGAATGCAATTCTTACAACGATGATGAGTGGGAGTGATAGAAACAATCCAAGTTGGGAGCCACGAGCTGACCATGCGACACCACGGGCGGCATTTCCTGAAAGAAGCATCCGATGGCCAGGCAAAAGCGAAAGTGCAGTATCGCCGTCGGGAGCGCCGATGAGAGCGGACGGGATATAATTGAGAAATGTGTGAACTGTACCGGTTGCAACAATGATTGCAGCCACTGAAGATAGCGGGATTCCCAAATCGAGTAGAGCGGGAGACAATGCAAGGAGGATAAGTGCAACGTTGTTGACGTGGAATCCTGGAATAAGTCCGGTCAGCGAACCAAGCGCTACACCGAAGAACAAGGCTCCATAGAGCCATGCCAAATCCAAAAAGAAACCTTCCAGCATTTAGATTCCTCAATTGGTTTGTGCCGCCTCGTATTCTTCTCGGTCCGAAACACCGTCGTCGTTGCTGTCTTCATTGGTTGCCGAATATCCGTCAAGGCCGTCTTCAAGAGTATCTCCAAGTCCATCTCCATCTGTATCCAAAACATCGGCATTGTCAAGCGAGTAAATGAGACTCATACCGTCATTGCTCTGCACCTGCCTGAAACGACCGGTCCATGTCATGGATTGGTCAGCATGTAAGGAATCGGTTCCGATGCATTGCGGTGCTGTATTGAGGGTAATTGATTGGTCTGAACCGTCTCTGTAAAGGTGCCATGCCCCATTTTCCATCACGGCCTTGCCGTTGATCATGACATTTTGGTCCCTTGAGTAACTCCATTGAGTCGCCCCATCATCCCACAGTAATGTCCTGGCAGAAGGCACCGTTCCAAGGGTGTAATCATGGACGAGGAGACGTATGCGCATGTCTTCATCGTCCCATGTCACCGATACGTTTGCTATGACATTCTGTCCAGTCTCCAGCCATGAGGTCCGGGGGCTTGGGAATACAACCGCAACTGTAGTCCATCCAGGTGAATAGGCTGCAGAATCAACAAGGTATCCTTCTTCGTCTTCTACGGATGGCTCAATTGCGTACTTGACGTAAGCCGATAGCGTATAGGTTGCACTTGGGTCTTCGATCATCGCTACGGGGTTGGCCGATAGCATCGCCAAGAGGTTCATCGGTGTTTCCGGATTGACCAATTGAGGAGAGCTTCCTTCGTTGGCGTCAATGCACCACTTGGAGGATGCAGTGGACCACATCAACCGTCCACGTACCGTTTGAACCGTACCGTCCAACGACGAACTTTCATCGTTAGCGCGGTCCTCATCACTTGGAATCAAGCATATTTCTCTGCTGTTTGGTCCAATAAGTCTCCATGTACCCTCTCCAGTAATGACCATGCCAGACATATCAACGGTCTGCCCTGATTGGTAACTCCATGTGGCTTCAGCACTCCAATCCAGTTGTGGAATGTTGATGATATGTGAACGGTCCTCAAGGATATCAGTCCCTTGAACTTGCAGGCTGTAGCGAAGGTCCCGTTGCTGGTAGGAGAGAATTCCTTGAACCTCAACCTTAGCTGTTGCTTCAATCCAACTCCCCGTTGCTGAGCGTATTGTTAGATGCATTTGATGCTCCGAATTACCATAATTGGGGTGGTCTCCAAGGTAGGCGGAAGTAAATGTGCTGTCAGGGCTAATGGATTCACCAATAAATCCAGTTACTTGAATGACCTGACCCGCATAGGCAGCAGGGTCTTTGGCAACATCTGCAAGGGCGAGGCGTTCAACCTCTGGGAAATCAGCAGCGGTGTATTCAAAAGCACCGGCTCCCAAAGACTGCAACCATATTCTTCCGTCGTATTCAATGACATCTCCCATCACCGTGACATTGGTACCAATAGGTGGCATGTCGCCGGGTCGGAACCATCTCGCTTCCACAACACCAGTTCCGTCGTCAATGATGGCATCAATACGATCGTCGCCGGAGGAATAGGGGTCTTCTACCCATGAAATGAGGGTTCCTTCAACCTTGACGACCTCATTTTTGTATTCGAGTAAGTCTTCAATGGTGGTGGTTTCTGGTTCACGGACATAAGCGTACCAGTTTAGGGTCGCAACCAAGAACATTGCAAGGGCAAACATGACCCAAAGTTGCTGCCCTCTGGTTTCAGGATCTTCGTTGGTAATGCGGTCCATGAGTCCCTTAACAGCATCGGCCATGTATCGTGGAGATGGACCATGTGTTTATTCATTCTCATGCCTATTAACGGTGGTTTTTACCGATAATTGCTTTAACATGATGCGTTGAGGCCTTCCCAATATGGCTGTACCTGACCGCGTCATTCGTGATGAAATTCACAGGGACATTTTGGTTCCTGCACACCACGCACAAATCATCGATACGCCTGAATTTCAACGCCTGCGCTCAATCCAACAACTATCAACATGCGAATATGTGTTTCCAGCTGCGACCCACAATCGTTTTGCTCATTCTCTAGGCGCTTACCATTTAGCGGGCCGCTTTCTTCATCATCTTGAAACTGCACATCCAGGTATTATCAGTGATGATGATTCGGAATTGGTTCAACTCGCTGCTCTACTCCATGATATTGGCCATCCACCTTATTCACATCTTCTCGAAACACCTCGCGTATACGCAACGTATGACTCTCATGAATCATGGGGTCGGAGAATTTTGGAATCTGAGGAAACGGCAATCGGTCAGGTCGTAAAAGAGGTCCTTGGTGCTGACCGGCTTGGTCGCTTGTTTGCGATTATGGACGGGTTGGATGAACATCAAGGAGTGGCGATTCCAAAATTCTTGAAGGAGATTGTGAGCAGCCAATTGGACGTTGACCGCATGGATTACATGATTCGTGACCAAGCAAATACCGGTGCTCAAATCGGTGGATTTGACAGTGCTCGTGTCATGCGTGCGTTACGTGTTGGAGACGATGGCCGCCTGTTCGTAAAACAATGGGGATTGCCTGCTATTGAAGCATATTTGGTGACTCGGTACCACATGTACCAACAAGTCTACTTCCACAAAGTCAACATGCTAACACAGAACTACCTCGTTAACATGCTCGCAAGGGCCCGTCACCTTGCCCTTAGCGGCTCGCTAAAGTTATCCACTGACTTGGAGCATATGTTGCTCAATGAGGAACTCTCCGCTCCTCAGTATGCTTCGCTCAATGATGCACATGTCAAAGTTGTGTTACCTAAATGGGCGCGTCATGAGGATGAGGCGCTATCTGGTTATGCAACGAGATTGCTCTCTCGGAAAGATTTCCATAAATCTCTTCGTATTGACAACCTGACGATTGAAATGAGTGAAATTGTTCTCCCACGTCTCCAAGAAGCGGTCACAGAACATGGTTTCAATCCAGAACTTGATGTGATACAAGCGACCATTCGGAAGCGAGGTTATTTGCCCTATGTTGAGGGTATCGTTCTCGAAGACGGTAGGGATGCTTCGGAACATTCAGCTCTTATTCGTTCACTTGTCCAACCGGATGAGCGCTCGTTGGTCTTTGTACCTGAATCCATTCGTGACGAAATGGAGCTCAAAGTTAGGGAGTGGGTCAAACCCTCACAATCATCGCTTGCTCAATTTGATTGAGATTGGACAGAAGGTTCATTTCACCTGTTGCAGCCGGCGGGATAAGGGCCTGTAGCTTAGTCGGTTAGAGCACCCGGCTCATAACCGGGAGGTCAGGGGTTCAATTCCCTTCGGGCCCACCTAGTAACTTTAATTCAGCCCCAAAATTTTGTTTTTTCGCACAACACGCCCATAACGGTTATGAGGTGGGGAAGGTTGGAAGGACCGTTAGGTGAGACAATGTCAGCATGGAAACGCGTGATAGCCCTGATGAGCATCTACCTCTTTTCGTTACTTCTTGTAGCAGTACCGGCGTCGGCGCAAATTTCTGGCGCAGCCGTATCCATGACCTGTGCGCCTGGCCAAATTCAAGTTGAAGTTAAACCCGGTGCAACGCTCACAGGATACACGACCTGTACGGTCTCCAATCCTACTGCCTATGTGGAAAAAGTTGCCATCCAGGTTACAAGTGACGGTTTAGCAACTGCAGCACCCGGTGACATGTATGTCGGAGCCGGACAGGAAGTCGACTTCCAAGTAGTTGTTCGTGCGAATCCCTACATGCAGATGCAGTCACGACAACTGACGGTCTCCGCTCAAGTTCAGGAATTGAACAATCTGCCACCCCCCAACACTGCATCTTCTCAAGTCAATGCACTGATCAACATCATGCAATTCAGTATCGTCCAAGTTGAAGCTGTTGAGCCGTTTGTTCAACTCATGCCTAAGACCGACAAAAACTTCCAGTTCAAGGTCTACAATTTCGGTAACCAGATGGACCGTATGAAAATCGGTGTAACACAAAACACCCGCGAATCCCTTGAAGAAGCAGGCTTCACGGTCAACCTACCGCAGACAGTTGTCACCATTGAGCCAAACACCGCTCCAGAAACCGCTCGTATCATGGTCCGTACTCCAAAGAACCAAGGTTGGTCGGATGCATATCACGTTCTCGAATTCTACGCTGAGTCCGAATTCGCATGTCAAAATAGCGGGTGTAACACAGAATCACAGATGATTACAGTTTATGTCCGTGGTGTTTACCTCCCCGGCTTTGAGGTCGTTCCTGCAATTTCCATGATTGCACTTGCTGGTGCCGTCATGGGTCGTCGTTTGTTGAACGATGAAGAAGACGATTCGGAATGGCGAGAAGCCGCTCCTGGCCTTTGAACTGGATTGCATAAATCCTGTTATCTCTCAATCATAGAGGGGTTGGTTTGATAATCCCATCCCGCAAACGGTGAGTTAACGGGGATGTACTATGGGTGGATTACTGGACAAAGCAAATGCTGTCAAAGATACGGAAATTAGCGAAGAGGAACCAGTTCCTGTCAAAGCCGAGACCAAAACTGCAGAGGCTCCTCAACCGGTCGCTTCAAAACCCAATTCGCCAACTCCTTCGGGAAGTCCAGATACAGCAATGAAACTCAGTCTTGGCGGCTGGGTCATTATTCTTCTTGGAGCCATTCTTTCGCTTCAAGGAGGTGCTTGGGGCTTCATCGTCGTGAGCATTGTTCTCATTCTTGGTATCGGTGCGATCGTGCAAGCAGACCGAATGCGTGGTGGATTGAATAAACCAAAGCTGTATGCAAGTGTTGGCGTTGCCTTATTGATCGCAAGTGGACCCTATGCTTTGGTCATGATTTTTCCATCAAATGCAAACATCGCTATTACGGATGTAACGATTGATGAAGATAATGATGAACTGGACTTTGCCATACGAGGTAGTTTCAGTTCAGTTGACATTGAAATACAATCGGGAGGAGAAATTCTTTGGGAAGGGTCAGAAGATATGGCC
>PBTH01000062.1 GCA_002726495.1 Methanobacteriota archaeon
AGCACGGGCAAGCAGCAAACATCAAGTCAAAGGGCACCAGAAAAAACGTTCAAGGAGCCATTGAATCTGCTATTTCTACACTTACCCGATACAAAAATGCTGGAGAAAACGGTATCGCAATTTTCGTAGGTTCAATTATCATTGGCAACAACAAATCACGAATGATCAATGTCGTCATCGAAGACCCTCCTGAAGCCTTTATTTCATTCCGTTATCGTTGTGATTCTAAATTTGAATTGGATCAACTTGAGGAGATGCTCATCGACAAAAAATCCTACGGTTTATTCGTCATTGACCGTTCGGAAGCAGCCTATGGAATCGCCTCTGGAAAACGTATCCATGTCCAGGAACACCTTGTATCCAACATTATGGGGAAGCACCGTCAAGGTGGTCAATCCGCCCAACGTTTTGAGCGGCTGATCGAAGAGGCCGCCCACAATTTCTTCAAAAGAGCAACTGAGCATGCAAACGCCTACTGGTTACCGCATCTCGAAAACATCCAAGCCATCATCATCGGTGGGCCAGGGGCTACCAAAGACTTCGTTGTCAAGAACGATTACTTCCATCACGAAATCGGTAAGAAAATCGCCAAAACGCATTTTGATGTAGGCTATTCCAACGAGTCCGGAGTACGCGAACTTGTTGACAATGCAGGAGCATTGATGGGAGAAATTGAATTGGATGCTGAGCGCCAAGTCATGAACCGATTCTTAGAGGAACTTGTCCGCCCTCACCCTAAAGCAACCTATGGTGAACAAATGGTAAAACGGGCACTCGCAGAGGGAGCAGTTGACAAACTTCTCATCTCTGAAGGAATACGTGGGAAGGACCTAAAACTTCAATGCAAAAAATGCAAACATGAATGGGAACAGAGAGTCAAAAGGACCAGCGATGATGTCTCATGTCCCGAATGTTCAAACTCGGGCGATTCCATCCGAGAACTTGAAAGCCATTCGATCATTGATGTATTGGGCAAAAGTGCAGAGGCAAGCAATACGCAGGTCATCTATATTTCAACGGACACCGAGGAAGGCGCCCAACTAATGCTCGGTTTTGGAGGACTTGCTGCGGTTCTAAGATATCCGTGGATGGGGTGAACATATGCAGATATTGAAGGCGGTTGTTCAACCCTTGATTTCACAAGCACTCAGCACCATGGGCGTGGAAAACCTGCCCCTTGACAAGATGCTTCAACCATCAAGAGAACTTGACCAAGGCGACCTCGCTCTTCCGTGCTTCCCGTTTTCAAAGCGGCTTGGAATGCCGCCCAATGACATTGCAGAAGCATTGGCAAAACATGTGGCTGAACATCCAGCTATCGGAGAAGTAAACGGCGTGAACGGATACCTAAACATTCGAGCAAATCCCCAATGGTTGGTTGAACAATTGATGGCAATCGGCGTCCAAGGAGGCGATTCAAAGAAGAACAGGGCCGTTCTTATTGAGCACACCTCAGCAAATCCAAACGGCCCATTTCATGTTGGTCGTGCTCGCAATGCAATACTTGGAGACACCTTGGTTCGTTTGCATCGACTCTACGGAAACGACGTAACCGCAGAATACTATGTTGACGATATGGGCAAGCAAGTTGCAGTTCTGGCTTGGGCTCTTGAGCATCTTTCCGAGGAAGATGTTGCTGCACAGTTAGAAGGTAAAGAACCGGCTAACCCTGTGTGGAAAGGAAAAGCAGATCACGAACGGGTTCGTTGGTATCAAGCAGCTCAAGCCCTTCGCCAGGACAGCGAAAATTCGAAGGAGATTGAAGAAAAGATTGGAACCATGGTACACGCCAGTGAACACGGTGATGAACATGTACTCGCTTCATTTGAATCCGCTTACCAGCCGGTGTTGGATGGTATGTTGACAACCCTTGGGAGACTTGGGATCAATTTTGATAGATTTACCAAAGAATCTATTTTCGTTACCAACGGTGATGTTGGGAGATTGATGGAACGTCTTGGGACGCTTGAAATCAACGGTGAGGCTGACAATGGTGCTCAATTCCTTGACCTGGGCGCACGGGGATTGAAGGGGAAAACTGAGTTTTTCTATCGCAGAGGAGACGGTTCCTCACTCTACGCAACTCGTGACATTGCCTATCACATGTGGAAATGGACGATGGAGGGAGACCTCATTAACGTCCTGGGAGAAGATCACAAATTACAGGCAAAACAAGTCGGAATGACCCTTGAAGAATTGGGTCATAAGCGCCCTGAAGTGGTCTTTTATTCGTTCATCAAATTACCTGAAGGAAAAATGTCCACTCGGCGAGGAAATGTTGTCTTCATGGACGACCTCTTGGAAGAAGCAAAGGAGCAAGCTGCGGTGGTTGTACGAGAACTTCGCCCACAGTACGACGAGGAAAAGATTGCAACCATTGCTGAAGCAGTTGGTACCTCTGCGGTGCGATTTAACATCATCAAGGTCAGTCCGGAAAAGGGATTCACGTTCCGTTGGGAAGATGCATTGACCTTTGAAGCGGGTTCTGCTCCTTTCATCATGTACAGTCATACACGAGCATGCTCCATCCGTCGGCGTATTGAGAGCGATGTTGGGCCGATTGATACGCTGTTGGAACATGGAGTTCAATCACCTGTAGATTTACCCGATAGTTTGGTTACCCTCCTAAGGATTCTATCGATTCATCATGACTGTCTTGAAAAGGCAGTGAACGACCACAGGCCACACTTGTTTGCTGAACATATGCTGCGTCTCGCAAATTCTTACAACGCATTCTTGAATGAATGTTACATCCTTTCAGACGGTGAAGTGAACCAGTTCTATCTTTGGATTTCGGAAACTGCACGAAGTGTAATGCATGCCGGAATGGAAGGACTTGGACTGGTTGCTCTTGATGAGATGTGATTACTGGTCGCTTCGATGCCACCCTTCTGGAAGTTGCATGGGGTCATTAGGACGGGCTGCTTTGACCTTACGAACAATTTCCAATCTCATGGAGTCCATGCCAACGAATTCTGTTGCAGACATGGTAACACGGCCTTTGGGATCCAATAAAAATGGTAATTCGGGCTCTCCTTGACCGCCGCTTTCATTCCAATCGGCTTCAGCAGTCTTTACTTCATCCCACATTTCTGGGAGGGGTTCGAGAAGGTCTGCTTTTGAGGTCACTACCATCAATTCTGTCTCAGGAAGAAGCGTTCTTACTTCTTCAAGCAAATTCATCTGTTCATCATATGAAGTGCCGCATGATTCACTTTCATCGATCAAGAAAAGTACCAAAGAGCCAACATGTTCGAGAGCTGCTATCGCTTGCATTTCAATATAATTCCGTTCATCCATCGGGCGGTCAAGAAGCCCTGGAGTGTCAACCAGTTGATATTGGAGACGGCGGTGAACGAAATGGCCAACGTGAATCTGTTTGGTCGTAAATGGATAATGATTGACTTCCATGTTTCCAGAACTTAATGCTGAAATGAAGGCAGATTTGCCGACATTTGGAGCACCACATACAACTACACACGGAAGAATCGGGTCAATTTTAGGCAACCTTTTGAGAGTCTCTCTGGCTTCACTGAGCCATAGTAATGAAGAACTAACTTGGCGCATTATAGATGATATTCGCCCATAGGCCTCCCGGCGCGCATCGTGCATAAGTTCGGTCCGCCCCGTTCGGATGATTTTCTTTGCATTTTGAGAGGCGATGCGTTGCACCTGTTTACCAGCCCATTGAAGCGCTGCCAAATTTTGGCGGTATTCATCACATCCAACACAAGCGTCGATCATTGCGATATCAAACAATGGCGATTGATCAAGTGATGGCCATGCTGATACAAGGTCAATAAATTGGTTGGAAATGACGTCCGCTGCAGTTTGTACCATCCTCGTCATCTGTTTGCGAACACGGAACACACGAACAGGGTCGTCAACACGGTCTGCTGCTTTTTTGGCTCGGGAAAAGGCTTTGTCGAGCAATTCGTCTTCCAATAAGACGGTGCTCAGCGTTCGCCAGGATACTTTCATCTCCTTCCCTCAACCCTTGCCCGTTGCCCACACTTGAAGAAGTCACCCGTTCATTTGGAGTCTTCATGATGAAAGGGGAGGTTCAAGTATGCTCGCCGGTTGAGCGATAACATGGCGAAGAAGAAATCCGGCATCGAACTCCCTACATGGGCACAATCAATGTGGAAAGACTTGGGTTCGCCCAAACTTGAAGACATGACTTCGGTTCACAACGGAGATCTCTTGGAGCGAAGGCATGGTCTTCGTAAGGATGATTTCATAGAGGTGCACATGGATGTACAAGCATTCAGTGATCCATCACATGCCTACATTAGAGGACGTCTTCTTTCAAGTGGAAAAACCAGTCTTGAAATTCTTGGAGATGACGGTCGCAGTCACTTCATTGCTCGTGATGTTATCGTGAGAATTGTCTTGGTTGCTCATACAAGGCCTGCTTATATCGACGACCAAGAACTGCTCGCATATGAGCGAGAGGATATGAAGCGCCGATCAACTCTTCACGAGAAAGTAGAGAAACAAACCAAAGGAAATGACGATTCACATCTTTGGGGCTGAACAACATGCACCTTCCCGAAGGCTGGAAGGAAATTGATGGTCGCTTAATGTGTGAATTCGAATTCGGAGATTTTGAACAAGCAAAGAATTTTGTCGACCAAATATCTCAACTTTTCCAGGTTCATAATCACCATGCTGATGTCCATTTTGGATGGGGCTATGTCGTCCTTGAACTCATGACTCATGACCAACAAGCAATAACTGAGCTGGACCTCAATCTTGCTGATGCAATTAATGAACTGAGGTGAAGTTATTGCCAAAAGACCCCAAGGGACGAACAGAACCAGGGTTTCATCGCCATGCATTCATCTGTGGGCATGAAAGGCCCGAGGGTTCAATTCGTCCATCTTGCCTTCCAAAAGGCAGTTTATCCATCATGAGAAAACTCAAGGAAGCGGTTCGTGGCCAAGGACTCAAAGGCGTTAGAGTACAGAAAGCGGGTTGCCTGGACCATTGTGAATTCGGCCCAACCTGCGTGATTTATCCTGAAGCAACATGGTACTCTCTTGAAGCAGAGGGAGCATTTGACGCCGTTTTAAAGCATCTTGAGACTGGCGAAGTTCAAGTGAACTTCACACTTGACCTAAGCGAATAATCAAAGCTTGACTGGGCGAGTTGCACCGCATGCTTGGCATTTGAGCAATGTTGTCCGGTCTTCCTTGATGAAATGAGTATCAGGTGCGTTGCACTGACTGCATTTGATGTAAGTATTGACATAGTTAGCAATGGTGTTTTTGATTCGCTTTGGTGGAATCCGACCTTTGAATCGCGCCCGAGGGCCATCTCTTGAACCAGAGGTACCAAGGTCATTCAAGATGTATTGATAGACGTGGTTTTCATCCCTGTCCATCATTGACACGACCTCATTAAAATTACGGAAAATGGTATTTGACCCTTCGATGAGAATCTGCGGAGCAGGCAATCGCCACCTTGAACGGCTGGAAATTTCTTCTGGAATGTTCTCTCGTGCTCGGTCGAGAAGTGACTCATAATCGAAGTCGGCCATGAATCGTGGCCGGCCTCCCACCCTTCAAGACTTTCGCCCAGTGAGGTCATCTTAGGAAAGCATTCATGTGTATCAAACCAACCCATGGAACTGAGCATCATGGTGTTGAGCATTGAAGAACTGAAGGTCCTTGCAACCAATTTGAGAAAAGAAGGGTTGAATACCCAACAAATTGCCGATGAATTATCGTTGTCTCAAGACACCATCACATGGCTCTTGACTGGAACTGGAGAAAACGAACGCCCAAGTGATGTTCGCATCGGATGGAGGACACTCGGAGTTCGCCCACACCGTATTGCATCAATTGGGGCCATCATGGCAGATGTAGCCGATGAAGAGATTGGTCATGATGACATTGATACTGTTGTTGGCATCTCAATCAACGGTATTGCTTTCGCCTTTGAAGTTGCACGTATGCTCGAATCTGACATGACGGTATTCAGAACAACCGATGAAGGGTCAGGTAGCGGTTCGCTTTCAACAAAGTACGGTCAAGTTGCAGGAAAGAAAGTGATCATCATCGACGATGTACTCTCCTCCGGCGTAACGATGTCAAAAACCATTCAATCCATACGAGAGGGCGGAGGCGATGTTGCCTTGGCCATTGTATTGGTCAACAAAACAACCCGTAATGAAATCGATGATGTGCCACTTCGTGGATTAATCCGAGCCGTTGCTGTTTGAGGTGAAATCATGCACTGGTCCGATGTAATTGCGCAACGGCTCACGGAACGTGGAAACGACCACATCATTGCTACCGGCATTACACCAAGCGGAGAATTTCATATCGGCCACCTGCGGGAAATTTTGACTGGCGACATGATCGCTCGTGCTGCACGGCGTAGCGGACTTAATGCAGAACTCGTTTTTGTTGTAGACAATGCAGACCCACTGCGTAAAGTATACCCTTTCCTTGACAAATCCTATGAAGATTTTATTGGGCATCAACTGGGCTCAATACCTGCTCCAGACAAGGATGGGAAGCCCGATTGGCGACGGTTTGAGGAAGAGGGGTGGTCGTATGGAGACCACTTTCTTCAACCGTTTCTTGAAGCTTTGAAACAAATCGGTGTAGAGCCAAGGCTGATTCCAAACCTGACCTCATACAGAGAGGGAAAGTTCGCTGATTCTGCAAAAAAAGCATGTGATAATCCAGATGCTATTCGTGAAATCATTGAACGCGTGTCGGGCAGAGAACTTCCCTCAAATTGGTTTCCCTGGCAACCACTTGATTCGAAGGGGTCGCTCGATGGTTTGGATGTTACTGGGTACAACTACCCAATGGTAACATGGACCGACAAAGATGGCAACACCGGTGAATCAAACATCTCAAAAGGTGAAGGGAAACTTCCTTGGCGCTTGGATTGGCCTGCAAAATGGGGATTCAATCACATCACCTGTGAGCCGTTTGGTAAAGACCACGGTGCGGCTGGTGGGTCGTATGCAACTGGAGTTGAAATCGCCGCCTTCTTCGGACATGAACCTCCACAATCTTTGGTCTATGAATGGATCAGTCTTCGTGGGAAAGGAGCCATGTCCTCATCATCTGGAAATACAGTTGGACCCATCGAAGCATTGCGTCTCGTCCCACCAGAAATACTTCGTCTACTCATCGCAAATTCGAAGCCCAATAAGGCTATAGAATTTGACACAGGGATGGGTTTGGTCAATCTTGCAGACCAATACGAACGGCTTGCTTCAAGAAATTTTGATGAAGAATTATCAAACGATTCTTTGAGCAGAAGACAACGTGTCCAGATTGAAGATGCACAGGCTGCACTTCGCCTCTCCATGACAACTTCAACCCAAGAAGCAAAAGCAACCTCTGTAAGTTTTCGCCATCTTGCTTTACTCGCACAAATTAAACCCAAAGACGAGGACATTTGGTCATCGCTCATTGAATCTGGAGCGATAACCAACCCCAATTCTGTACTTTCTGACCGCCTGGAACGCATGCGTGCTTGGATTGATTCTGAACATTTTCCCGAAGAAATGCGTATTATGATTTTGAATGAACCGGATGCTGCATCCCTTGGAGAACTGGATGAAGAGCAACGCAATTTAATTCCAATCATCGCCGGTGAATTACAAAATGCTCAATGGACTGCGGAGGGTATTTCTCTTGCATTCAAAAATGCAGCAAACTCAGCCGATGCCCCGATGAGATCGATGTACAGAGCATGCTATGCAATGTTTATGGGAAGTGAAAGGGGACCTCGCCTCGCTCCGATTTTAGCAAACTGTATTCGTGATGAAGTATGCAATTTGGCTCAGTCATGTGCAGACAGCGTTTGATTGCTCACCCACGCTGTTGAAAACGACCATGAACGACCTGTTGTCAAGAGTTTGAGACATACCCTTCAAAAGGAGTCACTGACCTTGCAAGGATATGGGCGGGGTCTATTGTCCGACATGTGAGGCAGGGGTTGAAGTCACTGCCAAATATTGTCTAACCTGTGGCCATGACCTCTCACTCCAGGGACCGATTACAGCCACTGGTCACGATTTGAATCAGTTGAAAGATGTCATTCGCATAAGAGATGACCTGTCCATGGCAGAAAAGTTTGACATGATTGCTAAAATTGAAGACGGTGCCGACCCGATCGCACTCGGAATTGCTGCTGCTGCCGATGACGGAGGTGGTGCGATGGAAGAAGCATTTGCGGCACCTACCTCGACAATGGAAGTATCTCCTGCCTTACAGAATGTAGTTTGGGGCAATTCGGTTGCTGACGCTGCCATCAATGCCATAACTGAATCTACAAAACTTGGAGACCTAAAGACCTCAGGAACCTTCGAATTGGAGAGTGATGCATTCAATGAAGCGATGGATTTGGGACTTAAGGCGAGTATTCAACTGATTCAAGCATCCCAAGGCGACGCTGAGTCATTATCCCCCGAAGCATTCGAGGAGGTCCCAATCATGGCGCCTCCAAAGAAGAGTTTCTGCCCAAAATGTGGCTCCGACATACATGCAAATACGTTGCTTCAATGGAAGAAATGGAGTGAAATCTCCCACACGTTCTTGACAATGCAACTTGAAGCTTCAATGAAAACAGCATTGATGCACCTTTCTTCGACTTACAAAGATAAAATTCAAGACTTGAAGGACCAGTTGTCTGATGCTAAAACCAGCACAGAACCAGCACCTGCTGTTGATGAGGACAAACTGCGGGCGAAAATTGAGAAACAAGTTCGTAAAGAACTCGCAGCTGAAACCAAGAAGGCTGGCTCAAAATCTTCTGGCAAAGCAGCAGCTGCATCAACATCAAAGCCCAAAAAGACGGTATCAAAACCCAAGGCCAAGTCAGGCGGCCTCTTCGGGGCTAAAAAGCCAAAGAAAACCTACGAAGGAGAACCAGGAGGCAAGGCTGAATGGTTCCTTGAAGAAGCCTTGGATACTGTTTACGACCCACACGGAACTGGAAAGCCAATTAAGGGTGCAATGATTCTTGCAAGGTCATCAGAAGGCAATGTCCGCGTCAGAGACGTCGTGAGAAGCTATGCCGTTGAAGGCAAGGACGGAATATCGGAACTTGCATGGACAAGTCCAATCACTGAATACCTTATCCAAGCCTACGATGCGTGCTGATAAGTGTACAATTAGTGCTCGTCATACGGAATGATTCTTGAGGCCCCTTCCCATCGGATGACCATGAAGAGCGATGCCTCAGGCTTGGACATCGCTCTCGAACATCTTTCAGCGGCCAATGAAAAGGCAAAAGATTGGGCAAATAAACGCCTTGACAGCTTGTACTCAAATATACTCAAATCGCCTGGTACGATTTTAATTCTTCTTGTCTTAATCACGGGAATCTTTGCCCAACAAGGAATGTCTTTTCAAGAACAGATTGACGATGATGTAGAAATTTTCCTACCCGACGGTGCTCCTTCTACCGATTTACTCCTTGAAGTGAGAACTGAATGGTCCACCGATTTGGCGGTCATATACATTCAAACACCAAACGCTTTCAATATCGCCGACTCAACCAATATTACCGAGCAATCTTTTCTTCAAGAAATAAGTTGGATTGAGGGTGATTCAACAAACATCAACAGCGATTCTCGTGGGAGAGGGATTGACTATGACAAAAATGACCATGGCAGAAAAGACGGTGTCCTCTGGATCATATCTCCTGCACAGGTGATCAAGGAAATAAATTCATCAGACGGCCGGTTCAACAGAGCGCTTTGCTCCAATCTCATCGATGAACGTATACCGCTTGCTTTGGATTGTGATCAAGACCAAACTGGAGGCGAATACAGCATTCCAGACCAAGACCGAATTGACCAAATTATTGAAGAATCGGATGGCGGATTTGATGCATTGTTCAAGGACACCAACGACATGGACCCTACCGTTGATAGCGACGGTGATGGAAATTATACCAACGATATGGATGGGGACGGAATTTGGGATACAACAGCCATTGTTGTTGGTATGCATCATGACCCAAGTGTGACCAAAGAATATGCTGACTTTTCTGAACTACTCAATCATTTCCAAGATGTCATTGACAATCGTCCGACTGAATATCAGAACACTGAAATGACTGTGACTGGCCTGACAAAGGTCCTCGAAGATATTTCAGATGCAATCTATGAGGACCTCCTCATGATTCTCCCCTACTCAGTATTGTTCACTATACTCGTCATTACCTTCCTCCACAGGTCTGCGAAGGTTGTTGTCATCACCGGAACTCCAATCCTCATGGCTCTTGCAATCACCTTTGGTACATCTGTAATCCTTGACATCACCCTTACACCGATGATCGTTGCAACATTCCCAATTCTCATTGGGCTAGGGGTGGACTATGCCCTGCATATGGTCAATCGAATTGAAGAGGTGCGGCGAAAGGAGATCGATAAGGCGCATGACGATAATGAACGAAGAAGAAAGCGTGGTGAGCGTGAATTAGAAGTTCCCGACATATGGAGTCTTGACTTCTACAAGTCATGTGTAATGGAAATGACACGTTCAACTGGTGTTGCTGTATTCCTTTCTGCTTTGACGACGATTGTTGGATTTTCAGTACTCATTGCACCTGCAATTGTGCCGATTTCTCCAATTCGTTCTGTGGGAATTACTCTTGTGATTGGGATCTTCTCCACACTTGTCCTCAGTATTATCCTCGTACCAACTCTTGCATGGTTGCTCAAATTTAACAAGAGAACAAATCCCTCAATGTGGAAAAATATTGGGAAATTACCTGTGCGAGGCTTCCTTGTCTTGCTTCTCGTTACTGCCGCAATCACATCATATGGCATCGCGAACTTGGATGAAATGAATGAGCCGATAACTGGGTCATCTGAGGCCCCGGATGGTATTGATTCCCTAAACTCACTTGCCCAGTACTCGCGCCAATTCAGCAGCGGACAAACTTCCCTTTTCATTTATGATGCATCGGAACGAGAAAATGTCAACAGCTCAGTCAACATACGAGACCTCCCAGTTCTTGATTCCATGGATTCAATAGAAGGAGAAATTGACCTGGTTGATGAGACCTCTACGACCAGTATCATCACCTTCCTCAAAACCGTACCAGCTGCTATCACGCTTACCGAGGGTGTTACAATTGGCGACGGGTCACTCTGGGACTTGCTTCACGACCCGTGTTGGGAAAGTCAAGAGATTCTTGATCCAAACTGTCCCGTGTGGACCCTTATTCCAGTTTCTGAACGCGAGGCTCTTAGGAATGATATGGTGGAAGTAGCCTTTGATACATTGTCAGAAGAGGTACGTTCAATGCTTCTCAATGAGGATGGGGATAAGGCAATTGTTTACGTCACCCAACCATACATGAATTTGAATGTGGCAGGAGAACTTCGAGACGATATTGACGATATACTTGGTGAAGGCCCCACATTGCTCAATACAAGAACTTCCTTACTTACCGGTGGCCTGCCGGTATCTCTTGATATCAATGACGGGATTCACGACACCCAAGCCAAAACAACAATCATTACACTTATTGTCCTTACACTCCTTCTTTCAGTCGTATTCCGTTCACCGAGATTGGGAATATACACCATGATTCCTGTTGCTGTCGTCATTCTTTGGCAGCCCCTACTCATGCAAAGTGGGGACGTCAATGTCAACATCTTTACAGCGATGATTGGGACAATCGTATTTGGTATCGGGGTAGACGACGCCATTCACGTCATGCACCGAATACAGGAGGAAGGGGAATCTCCTCACGGAATGGCCTCTGCAATTGAGGAAACTGGCCAGACTATTTTTGAAACAACCATCACAACAGTTTCGGGAATCGGTGCGGGATTCCTAGCTGCATTCCCGGGATTGGAAAATTTCTTCATGCTGATGTGTCTCTTGATTTTCTTCGCTTTCATTACCAGTTCATTCCTGTTGCCAGCAATCATTACCGCAGAGCATGTGGCAAGAGCGAAAATAAATGGTCACCCACCATGGATTGATTTTGGTGATGGCATCGCTGTATCACAACCAGCGGCAATGAAATCGCTTGATGCTATCGTCATTGATGACTCGATTTAGAATGATTGGATCTCTTCACAGTCAAGACAACATTCAACGGATTCTATTGGGGTTGACCCATTCATCCCAAGAAGATTCAAAACCGACGTAATGAATGAGGTAATCTGAGTTTCTGCGTTCTCGGATAATCGCATCCCACCAGGAACCTTGCCACTCAACTTTGACCGCTTGACCAGGTTCAAAAATTTGTACATTAAATGGATGGTCCTCCGGTCGAACGGACCACCCAGTAGGACCAACAATGTAAACAGTATTTTGCGTTTCAACACGCGCTGTTGCACGTTCATCGTAGGTTACTGACACAATAGGGCTGCTTCGGAGGTTTTTGGCGTCACCAAGTTTCGGGTGAGCATAAGCGTGTCCGTAGAGCAGACCGTCTCGAATTTCCGTATTTTGAATGAGAACTTCTGGCTTTCGTGGTTCTGCATTTGCTAACATTTCCGAACCAACAAGATATTTTGCTAATTCACGATAATTAATTTCTGAATCTTCTCCGATACCCAATTCTTGGAATTCTCTCATCACATCTTCGGGAGAAAGTGGTTCGTCACCTAATTCCGTCAATATTTTAAAATATTCACTTGCAGAAATCATGCCGCTGTTGTCGTCATCAAATACTTTAAACGCTTCAATTAATTCAAACTCAGCTTCTGAAATATGTTCGACATATTCTTGGATTTCAGGAGATTCAAGGGCCAATTTTTCAACTCGATTCCACTCAACTTCATCTTCAATATCTCCATCATCAAAATGAATCAAATAGGTATGATTCTCATGGTCCTTTGCGATTGTAGCAGGATAGTATGTACCATAATTTTTCCAATTCACGAGCACCTTATCGCCCACAACATACGGCGGTGATGCGGGGCGGATCGTTCCTGGCGTAGTTCCAATGATGACTGCTGGCTTGATTTGGACCGTATCGGTGTATGGGACTTCAATTTCATATGTGCCATCTGCATTGATGCCAATGACCTTGCACCGATCCAACCAACGCTCATTCGTTGGACTGTAATATTCAACATGGTCACCAACCTGAAACGCAGCAGGCAATTCAACAGCTTCTGGAGGCAAGGTCGTTACCGTTTCAGAAGGATTGGCTCCAATAACGCCAAGATGTTTCAATGCTTCAATAACCGCAGTTGTGACAACAGTTGCATCATTGTTAACCACAGTATTGTGTACAATATCACCACTCATCACGGAGTCGTTCATCGTGAAGGTGTTAGGAGCAGATTGCTTGGGGGCATCAGTGACATTTGGGGGGGCAGGAATCCATTCGGTACCTGTCCACATAAAGTTCCCATCAGGACTTAAAATAGGGTCTACCATAAATCCCCATTTCCCACGTACTCTTTGATTGTTCGGTTGAATTCTTTGAAGTGGAGGGAGTAGGGAGTAAGCCCCTTTCTGTTTCCTTTCGGTGATCGCATTCAACTGTGCGTCCTACCTGTTCCTCGTCGTGCCGAGTTAACGGAACGGTTTGGACTTGCTCCAGCGGGGTTGCTCGTCTCATCGACAACAGGGCAATCTCGGTCTTTCAACGTCATTGTACACACCCTGTATCGTTCGTTTCTGCTGCATTGACCCAACCATTTCTGTTTGCTTCCTTATGTCAGCCGCTTGCACTACGGAGAGGGGACTTTCCTCAGAGTCGAACTCTGTCAGCGATCCTCCTACTCCCTCCAAGGTGGACTGCTCGCCTCTAACATTTCAATCCGCCGTTTTGATAAAAACCGTCACTGATACGGATTTTCACCGGGTGATAGTGCTTCATTAGGAGCACCATAAGGTCCGGTGGGAGGTTTTGCCTCTGCCCTTTTCACAGCAGGAGGTTGATTGGATTGTCCCAATTGAGGTTGTTGTATCTCCTCCCGGCGCAAACCGTAAACAAGCAAACCTACCAAGCCCATTGTTAGCAGACCAACAACAACGAGGAGTGATGAATTAACACTGGAAATACTACCAAGAACACCCTCACTACGTGGCTCATCAACACGGACCGTAGAGGATTGAATACTTGGGCCATTGACGATGTTTATTTCCAGCCACATGGTACCGTCACGAGTGGGTTTCCAAGAATAATCATACAGAATTGTCTCCCCTGATTGAATTGCAAGTGTACGTGCATCAAGTTGAGTTCGGGCCCCTGTTGATTCAACAAGGTTGACGATGATTTGGGCCTCACCATCAGCTAAACCAGTATTCGAAATCATTGTGGCTACTTCAACATAATCTCCTTGGTGAATATCTGATGTTGGGTCCATTTGTACCTTCGTAAATGAGTAAATCGGAACGCGCTGTTCAAGAGACCAAACTCGGAGAGGTGAATCGATATCATTGAACACTTCATCGACTTGAAGGCCAGCTGCATCCATTCCAGTCACCCAAATTCGTAGTTCAACAGCGCTCGTCCGGTAAACAGGAAGCATTAACTCGTCAAGATCCAGAACGCAACGCACAGGAATTGATTCGCCAGCAAGACGTTCTCCTAAGATTTCAAGCGGTAAACTTCCATTTTCGTAAACATATGAATTGATACCCAAACCTGCTTCATTAAGAGACCAATGCAGACGAAGTGAGGATTCGTCAAGTCGTGCATTTTCATTAAGACGTAATTCAAACTGTAGGTTTTTCCAATCTTCTTCTTTCAACTCTGAATTTTCTGAAGGACGGTCGATAGCCGTGACTTTGGGTGCTTGATTGTCAACGATGAACCATATGAATGCGGAATTGTCCCCGCGGTAAATCGCTCCATTTGGTGCATCATAAAGGCCTCCTTTCAAGCCATAAGTGTCTTCAATAAGTGGCGCCATTATGGTCCCGGAAAATGTACCATTGATGGTCTCAAGTACGGCTGAATTTTCACCAAGGTCTATCGCAACATCAAGATCCTGAAGAATCGGTTGTTCAGTTCGATACCAAATAAGCGACCCTGATAGGTCAAAGGTCGTCCTTGGCTTGACCCAATACCCCATTGAATCCGTTGCTTCATTACCGAGAGTTACAGAAAGTGATTCTTCGTCAAATACAATCTCACTGGAATACTTCCAGCCGAGTGGTTCGAGTGTAAAACGGTTGGATTGTCCTGTTTGGTCAAGCATTGTAATGTGAGGTATACGAACCAAGGAAGTATCAGCATCATATCCCCAATCAATCGAGAAATTGGCCACAAATTCACCGTTTCTTGAGAACAAGTCATCTTCTTCCGTAGGAATCAGCGTGCATGATTCAATGTTGATGTAATTGTGGGATGAAGTACAGATTCCAGAAGATTGATTCCATGAAATTGTGGCAGGGAATGGTGTGTTTGAAGCGAGGGAGAGATTGATTTCTGCGATGTCAAAAATTCCATTCTTTTCCCAAATAGGAACTTGAATCATGGTTGATTCACCGGGGTGAATCCATGGATTCACTCCTTGACTCCATCCGATTGAGGCAGCACCAAGAGATGGTGCACCATTGTCATTGATTTGGACATGGAAAAGAGGTGAATTGTACGTCCCTGATCCGGCCATAAGATGCCCTGCGCTGTCAGCTACCTCCAACCAACCAACAAAATAATCTCCAATAGTAGCATCAGAGGTATCAAGAACGAGTGAATAATCATCCATAAGTGGAGTCAAGTTTTCGGGCTGGTTCAAATCTTTGATTTGAACTTCATCTTGGTCCATCATTCCATCCTGGTCCGCATCATCAATCCATGACTTCCAAACATATGCTTTGGCGTGAGTTGGTAAGTTTGGTCGGTCACTGATTGTAAAGTGAAGAGGTGTAATTGGACTTGAATCACGATGATCAAACATTTCAACATCGGATTTAATCAGCGTTGGTGCGATGTTGTCAAAGAGGAAAGTGTATGATGTATTGACCTGGTGCACGGCTTCTTGCCCCCGCAGTGGAATAACTTCAACGCCAAGTTCCATTGAAGAGCGACCGGTTGGAATACTGTATGGGAACAGTGCTACTCCATTGGTGTAAGATGAGGATGTCGCATATTCAGTACCATCAACCAAAAATCGGACCAAAGCCTGACCGGAGCGTGGGGTTCCTTCTTCAGTTCCTTCAAATCCAAGCACCACCTCAATATTGACCACCTCGCCAGCCCTTAGATAATTATGAGTTGGGGTTGAACGAATTCCATTGCTTGATAGGACTGACCATGATTCAAGAGAAATGTCATTCTCTACACCTTGGTCAT
Source organism: Methanobacteriota archaeon (assembly GCA_002726495.1). Taxonomy (GTDB): domain Archaea; phylum Thermoplasmatota; class Poseidoniia; order Poseidoniales; family Poseidoniaceae; genus Poseidonia. Next base: position 16,258 of record PBTH01000062.1, read on the forward strand.
CGCCAAGTCCAAAACTCGCAGAGACAGGCAACATGGGACCAGAAGGCGCAAGAAGGTTCACAGCGATGACTGCAGAAGGTTCATCGTTCCAAGAATCAGGGAACTTGAAGCGATGATTAAGTTCCAAGAAACTTCCTGAACCGAGAGCATCGATTAAGCCGGATTCACCATCGTCAAACCAAACCAAAGGAATTCCATTTGATGTACAGGTTGAGATGGTAATTGGGGTGATTGGTAGAGCACTAACAGGGCAACGAATGCTAGCTTGAGAGTTTGGAGCAATGAGGTTTAACTCAACTTCCCAAGAGGATTGTTCAGCGTGGGTCAACGCATCTGTGACACTGATTCCTGCAAAGTCAAAAGTAGCTGAAGTTTCAATCCAATCGTTGCTTGGGACAAGCGTATTGCTGACATTGTTGACATTGATTGAGACCGGTTCAACGGAGGCTTGAGTTTGGACATCGTTGACCGTAAGCAAAACAGAACCGGTGCCGTCCATTCGTACAGGGAGTGTAATTTCCTTCTCTCCTTGAACGGCTACAATCCCTGACAATGCATCATTGAGCCCGATGACGAGAGGGTCAGCTGCATTCAAGTTCAGCGACAAACTGCTATTGTAAGGCGAGAATATGCCTCCAAGGAGAACATCGCTAGAAGAGAGTGATGAGCCAATTCGAATTTGAAGTGTTGCCATTTCTAAGGACGAAATACCAACGGTATTCGTTGATGTACTAAGAGCGGTGTTGAGGGAGGAAAGTTCGGTAGAAGTTAATGTTATGATCTGAAGGTCTTGAAGATTGGACAGTCCACGATTGAGAATGTCTTGACCGTTTACTGACATGGCCATGAATGGATTAGCAAGTTCTGTTGAGGGTGAAGCAAGAGCAAATTGAAAGGCATCAACTCCTGAGGTCGGAAGAGCAACATCAAAGTTAGCAGTACCGGACGGAGAAGAGTAAAGAAGGTTCCACATATCTCCATTTAGCAATTCATCTTGTAATCCAAGCGAACCGATGCCGTCCCTCTCGAGAGACCACTCTGGAATTCCATCCAATCCGATGTCAAATCTAAGGCCACTGACAACCGATGTGCGGACGAGTTCAGCCTCAAATGCATCCCAAGAGTAAGTTCCTCCTGAACTTCTCATTCGGAATTGGACCATGAATTTCGGCTCATCGAGGTCGAGATTGCCTTGAGAATTGAGGGGCAACCACGTATCGCCCCCATCGGTGGTCACTTCCATGTAACCTGGACCTGTGACTGTATTTGCAGTTTTGATGGCTGAAAAACCACTTCGCACGTGATAAACTTCGGAAACAACATCTCCACTGCTACTGATCGCTCCACTTGATTGCCATGAACCGGATTGGATGTTCCATCCATTGTTGGTGGGGTCGTCGTCAAAGGTTTTGGAAAGATGGCCGTCAAAAGAAATACTACGTATTTTAGACACCCCGCCCCCTGAACCTTGGAGCATGTGAATCTTCAACCGAGCCGATGGATGTTCTCGCCAATCAACAATACCAAGATCAACTTGAGTTGCAGTCATGTGCTCAAAACCAGGAATTGGCATCATCGTTTGTGCGTCCAAGAGTTGCCATTCAAAGACCGAAGATGGATCAATTGTTGCATCCATGTGCATGAATCCGTAAGAGCGTTCTTCTCCACGACCCAAATCGGTTGGTGCAAAGGTACTTGAGGTCCAATTCCCTTCTCCAGTGGAGATTCCAGATGCTGCAGGAAGAATTTCTACATCGTCAATATTCCAACCTGTATATTGGACAGAACCATCGGATGATCCCAATCCAAAACGAACTTGGAAATTCGGATTGTTTAGAACATAATTTGTGATGGACACTGTTTGCTGAACGTAACTTCCATCGTTGGTCGTACTTTGAGGATTTGACCATACATTGACCCAGTTTCCATTTGAGCCTTTAACAGACACATATGCATGGTCATAATACGAACTCTCAACACCGAGTCGCTTCATGAATTTAAGATTCCAAGCTCCTGAACAACCTCCACAGTTCATCACAGGTGAAGTGGCCCAGTAGGGACCTCCCATATATGTGGGATAATTTCCGTTATAGGTGTAGATTGCCTTAGTTCCACTGCTGGCGCCAATGCTGCCATCAGTGCCGTGAAACCAAACGTTGGTGCCGCCAAGGGTGAAGGGGTTAACTCCCTCAAAATCATAACTCCATCCTTGGGGTAACAGTGCCAGTTCAGAACCGTTGACATCCATGCCATCGTATACCGAGCCCTGATCAAAATCACCTGCTTCACTCCAAGAGGAAGCCACGGAATCGCTGAGATCCGATGCTTCTATTCCAAGTTCAAGGGATTCAATCGCATGCCCATCTGGAACAGAAATACTCACTCTCTGATTCGCACCATCCGGCCATGAGCCAACGGTAATGGCAGTTGCTTGACCCAATGTTGAGGCTTCAAATGGACTGGATATTTCGTCTTCAGGCAGGGGTTGAACTGTAGGTGTGTGAATCAATGGAATCAATGAGAATAAGAAAAGTGTGACCAGGCCGGCTGCAACGACACTACTACGGTGCGCTCCCCTCATGGATTGAGACATGAATTCAAAGGTCTAAAGGCTTCGTACACAGGTTCTTGGTAAAAAATGGATGAAGAAATACAATAGGGCGGGTGCACAACCGCAAAATATGGACGTGGAAGCGCTCAAAAAAGAGGCAGGAATTTCTGCATGTTCTTATGTTTCAAGTGGAATGAAAGTTGGGCTTGGAACTGGTTCAACTGTTAAGTATACAATCTTAGAACTTGGCCGTAGGGTTAGAGAGGAAGGGTTGGATATTGTGGGAGTCCCTACTTCCATCGCAACTGAAGTTCTAGCAAAGCAGCAAGGTATTACTCTGTGTGAATTGGACGATTTGGACGGCTTGGATGTTGTGATCGACGGCACCGATGAATTTGACCCAAACTTCCATCTCATCAAGGGAGGAGGTGCGGCTCTCTTACGAGAAAAAGTCGTCGCACAATCCTCTTCAAAGATGGTAGTGGTTGCTGATGATAGGAAGAGGGTTGATTGCCTGGGTGCCTTCCCACTCCCCATCGAGGTCACTCCGTTTTCTCATGCGACGACCCTCAATGCAATTGAACGAGTGTTGGATTGTTCTGCAGCCGTCCGTCAAGGCGAGGAAGGACCCCTTGTAACTGATAACGGAAATTACATCGTCGATGCCAAAACCGGCCCAACCATCACTGAACCATCCGTGACAGAGGCGCAACTCCTCCATATTGCAGGAGTGGTTCAAGTTGGATTGTTTACCGAAATGTGCGATGTGGTGATTCTTGCTGGCCTTGATGGAGTCTCGGTTTTGGAGAAATCCTAACCATCATGGGACCATGCTTTGAGAAGGGCATGAATCATTAAATATGCGAGTCGGAAGGCCGGAGTGGGCCTGTAGCTTAGTCAGGTAGAGCGATGGACTCTTAATCCATCGGCCGCGGGTTCGAACCCCGTCAGGCCCGCCACTAACAACTACTCAACATGGCATGCCACAATGTTTGAACGGGAGACTGTTCCGAAGTTGTGAGAGTCTTCAGAAGCAAGAGGATCTGGCTGGTCACCAACAAGGAAGAAACGGCCCTTGGCGATGGAGTGAATACGCTTCACAACGAGAATATCTTTCTTTAGAGGATGGTGAGAAAGTACCACCTGACCAACTTTTAGTTCGCTGTTGTCATCGATTGGTTTGAATTCTAGAACCGTACCATCCTTGTATGTTGGCCACATGCTGTCGCCGTTAATACGAACCTGAATGGGTTCGGACATATCATGCCCTCAAGAAGCGCGAATCCAAGGGACTTCTCGGCCTTTTACAGCCCAAAACATGTTGTGAATTGCCTCACATGCGTCCATGAGTTCTTGGGCGTGGTGTGCAGAAACCTCTACCTTGCATGCTGAGCATAGTTTTGCAGCATGCCAAAACGTGTCGTGCAAATCTGGGTTTGCTTCAAGATGTTGTGGCTTAAAGAAGTCAGTCCAAAGAACAAGCAATTCATCTTTACATTTCTGGGCCTCTTCTTCCTTGATTGCTGCATAGCGAGACATGGTGTTGAGGTAGGATGCCATGGCTTGTCCATCGTTGGTCTCAGGGCATGTTAGGCCAAGCATTTTGTTGGTCATGGATTGAACTGCCTCCGCAGCAATTCGTGCGCTAGCGGGGTCGTATACACCGCATGGTCCGTCACAATGTGCTTCAGCTTCAATGAAAGGGGTTGTCTTCATGCCCTACCCGAGCAATCGGCATCATATGAATGTGATTCTTTCCCTTATTGAAGCGTTGAATCGCTCAAACCGTAAATGTGGTGCCTTCCTCGCCCCGTAATGCGTCGAGTACAGAACCTGGTGTGCAAAAAATACCTTGACCGGCTTCAACAATCGAGACATAGGAACATAATGCACGAACCTTAGGGCGCATGGATCCTGCTGGGAATTGTCCTTTTTCATCCATTGATTCCGCTTCTTCAACTGAAATGTTTCTAAGAGATTTAGCTTTTTTAGTTCCGAAATCAGTGTAAACGGCATCTGCATCTGTTGAGATAATCAATGCATCAGCTTTGAGATCAATTGCTAAACGGGACGAGAGAAGGTCTTTGTCAATCACCGCAGGAACTCCAACAAGATGCCCGTCGCGGTCAACAACAGGCACACCCCCTCCACCTCCGCATATGACCACTGCTTGCAGTTCAACCAACTTACGAATCACATCCAATTCCATGATTTGTAACGGCTCCGGACTTGCCACTACCCTACGAGGACCGTGTATTGTCTCAGCAATATCCCAATCAGCTGACATGACAGTCTTTGCATCGAGGATTGGACCCACTGGCTTTGTTGGAAGAGCAAAGGCGGGGTCGTCGCTATCAACTTCAACTCTCGTGAGGATTACGGCTGTACGTTCTGGCCGAAGGCGGCGTTGAAGTATTGCCTGTAAATTCATCGAAAGGTCATGACCTATCATTCCTTGAGTTGCAGCAACCCACGACTCAAGGGAATGAATCCCATCAGCGTCCATTTCCATGAGGTGGCCAACTTGTGGTCCGTTTCCATGGGTAATGATAACGGTCCAATCCATCTCAAGTAAATCAATAACGTCGCTCATAACGCGAGCAAGAACCTCAGAACTGTTCGTTGAATCGCCTTTTGGAGGTTGCAACGCGTTGCCACCAAGTGCGTAAACCGCCAGTTTTTTCATACTTGTTTGTACTCGCCAAGGGTTTTGACCCTTTGCACGATTTCATGGTTCAAACACTGATTTTCATCAAGCGCATGAAGGGTGACATTGAATTACACGCCCCGAATGGAAGGACAGGTGGGAGTATGGCCAAGACGGTATGGATTGGAGATATCCAAGATGGATTGCACAATGGACAAACCATTGAATTGAAAGGATGGATAAAGCGCACCCGTGGCTCTAACAAACTCCGATTTGTCGTTTTGAGGGATTCAACAGGAGACATCCAATGTGTCGGCAAACTCACAGATCTTGGAGAAGAAGTCTTTGAAGCGATGAAGGGCGCACTTATTGAATCAAGTGTTATCCTCAACGGCACAGTAGTAGAATCCGAAAAGGCACCGGGTGGCCACGAAATCGTCGCTCAATCGTTTCAGATTGTAGGGGCTGTTGACCCAGAGCGCCCATTTCCAATCAACAAAGAGGCATTGAATGTCGTTGATGAGGATGGTGAACCCATGCCAGGTGGTTCGGAATTCTTGCTCAATAATCGCCATCTTTACCTCCGCACTAGCAGGATGACAACGATGTTAAAACTGCGAAGTTCTGCATTCGGTGCAATTCACAACTACTTCAGAAATGAAGATTTCATTGAATACCAAGCGCCCAACTTTGTGGCTGGAGCAGTTGAAGGCGGTTCTACACTGTTTGAAGTTCCATATTTCGGAGAAACTGCATACCTCACGCAGTCATGGCAACTCTATGCTGAGGCTGCCATGCCGGCTCTTGAGCGGCTCTACACCATCGCACCATCATTCCGTGCAGAAGAATCCCGAACTCGCCGACATCTCACTGAGTTTTGGCATGCTGAAATGGAAATGGCTTGGGCCTCCAATGATGAAATTATGGCTCATGGTGAAGGCGTTGTTCGACACATAGCAAGGACGCTGCTTGACGAGCGAGAAGCAGAACTATCCTCCATTGACCGTGACTTGGAATTGGTTGCTCGTTATGCGGACAACCCCTATCCAAGAATGCGCTATGATGAGGCTGTTGAGACCCTACAAGGAATGGGAGTTGATGTCAAGTGGGGCGATGATTTGGATTATTCAAAGGAAAAAGTCCTTACTCAGGATTTTGATGTCCCTCACTTTCTTACGCACTACCCTAAGATTGCCAAGCCGTTTTATCACCGCGTTGACACAGAAGATGAAAAATACGTTCTTTGTCACGACCTCTTGGCGCCAGAAGGATATGGAGAGATCATTGGTGGTGGTGAAAGGACGTGGTCTGAAGAGGAAATTCTTCGTCGCCTTGATGAAGAAGGCACGCCTCGTGAACCGTATCAGTTCTACATTGACACACGAGCGTACGGTGGCGTACCTCACGGTGGATTCGGACTCGGTGTGGACCGAGTCGTAAGTTGGCTAGCCGGTGCATCACATATTCGCGAAGTCATTCCGTTCCCCCGAACGTCTCGCCGAGTAAAACCATGATCAAAGCAATGGCTTTCCACATTCCGGACAGGGTAAACCTGGTATGAACTCACCCAACAAAAATCCACAATGTGGGCAGATGGATGTCAGAAAATCATCAACAAAAGACATGAAACTCACTTCAATCGTTCCATCTTCAAGGTTTGGGTATGGAAAGTGATTCACAAATTTGATTCAGTACAAGGGCTAAATCTTTTTCTTCGATGATGAAATGAGCGTGATTTTTAGGTTTGTCATCCCAAGGGTTGAATAAAATCGCACAATTACTTTCTCGGAACATTCCAATATCACCGGATGAGTCACCGACTGATGCAGTGTACTCTTTGGAAACTCCCATGCGACGTTGGAGCATCTTGACAATTGAGCCCTTTCCATCCATTTGAACCTGGTATCTTCCAAAATCTCCGATCAAACTTTCTCCGGATTCAGACGGCGTTGTTGCCAACCAACCGTTGGTGAAAACATGCAACAACGTATCCATCCCTCCGGATTGTTCACGCGCTGTGTGGCGGTCAATACCTCCCCATCTACGCCGCCATGGTTGGTTCGATGGAAAACAAGCAGCGATATCTCGTGCTGTTTTCTGCAGCCCTCCACTCACAATGGCTACATTCACATTGTGTTTGAGTAGATGTTCAATCAGCAGTTTCCATCCCTTCATCATTGGCATCCCATCCATCAACGACCGAAGGTGTCCATCGGTTATGGGTTCTTCGAATGAGGATTTAATCAAATCCAAATCCAGTTTTATCCAATCCCATTCGTCCAGTTTTCCCTGATTGTAGAGTTCAAAGGACTCATCGTTTGAAATTCCGAGTTGGTCGTATACAAACTGCCAAGTTGACAGATGGTCAACTAAAACACGGTCCATATCCAAGCATACAAGTTTCTCAACCATAACTCAACACCCCTCTCACAAGTTCAATTTTGTTTCGGCCAATTGTACTGGTGCTGAATACGTTCAACTTGTTTGCCCATGATATAGAGAATAATCGCTACCATCATGGCGAAAAGTCCGACCAGCGTCATAGCGATTGTCACCAATGTAACTCCAATAGACGTACTGTTCAGCTCAGTGAACATGGACGCTAAATCACCCGACAAACGATAACCAAGCACGAAGATGACCACCCCCGGAATACCGAACAGCAAAAGAGGATGTTTTGATTCCAACATCCAATAAAACAACTGAGCAAAACGAGAAGCTGTTGCTAAGGATTCCCGTTGAGGTAGGTTGATGGGAGCCTCTGCTTCAACAAATCGGACTTGCAATTTGTCCGAAACGTCTTGTTGCGTCCCAAGAGGTGACATCGCCGCAAGAGCTTGACAGCCGGCTTCACTCAAAACCAAGTGGCGCATTTTTGTAGATGAAAGCACAACATCGGCGTCATCTTCAACTCCCGAAGATTCATCCTTGTAGGTGTAATGAATATCCCAAGGCTCTCTCGCTCTGTTTACAGCAAGAGGAAGGTTCGAAAGTTTCCATCCTCTTGACACACGTAGTATCAGGGTATTTCCTTCCGTAAGGTCATGTTCTAAGAGATAGGAAGCGATGGATTGAGGAGAAAACTCTCCATTGTAATGGCAGACTTTGCTGCCTACTTCTTGAGCCAATTCAACCGTTTCATCATTTGAACCGGTGTCAAGAAGTATGACTTCATTTGCAACTTCTCGGCAACGGATGATCAACGAAACAATTCGCAACTCAATGTCTCGGGCGAGCAAGACAATGCGCGTGAGTGAATCTGACACACATTATCCTGATTCATTTAACCTATGAATCCTGTTCTTCATTTCAACACTCCAATACGGTTTCAGGCGTACTTTCATGAGAAGCAGACCTTAGGGGGTGACATGCAACAGGGCTGGAAGGTGGGTGTTGTCATTCCAGCGCGCAATGAAGAGGCACATATTGCGACCGTCTTAGAAACACTACCAAAGTCAGTAGATCTTGCTGTTGTCGTCAACGATGGGTCAACGGATAACACAGAGAGAATCGCTGAAACTACGAAAATCACGACTGAAATCGCTATCCTAAACACCGGAGGAATCGGTGTGGGTGGAGCAATTGACGCCGGCCACAACTACCTAATTGACCGATTCAAAGTTCCGTTTGTTAGCGTCATTATGGCAGGCGATGGACAAATGAATCCTAACGACTTGAATTCATTGGTTGACCCGGTAATTAACGGTCAATTCGACCATGTAAAGGGTGACCGCTCCAAGCATAACAAAGGGTACAATCAAATGCCCCTTATCAGAAAATTAGCTTCCGTGATTCTTTCCTTTTTTACAACACTTGCCGCAGGTCAGCGAATACGAGACCCACAATGTGGATTTACTGCAACATCACACCTAGTGCTTAAGGAATGGAATTGGAATCGTTCTTGGAACGGCTATGGTTACCCAAACTTTTGGCTGATCAACTTGGCTCAACAGGGATGGAGGATTGGACATGTTCCTGTTGAATCAATCTATAGAAAAGAAAACTCCGGGATAAAACCTCTTGGCTTTTTCATTCGTGTCGGAACGATGATGGCCATTGAGCATCACCGACGTAACATCTCTTGGTTGTTGGGGCGAAACACCTCAGTATACACATTTTGCGCATTCATCAGTTACATTCTTGGGTGGGTTGGAATGGTTGGCGGATTTTCAATATCAAAGCAAGTATTCTGGAGCATCGAGCCAACTACATTTCTAGTCACCGGTTTGCTCTGGACAATAGCGCACATTTTTGATAGAATGGCAACAGTGGCTCAACACAGGTGACATAAGATGCGGCGTCATGACAGGAGAAAAATACCGCGTAAAGCTCATGCTCGTCACATTTTAGTCACAAATAAACCCGATGCACGAGAGATCCTAGAATTGATTCAAAACGCCAAGAAGCCCTTCAAAGTGTTCAAAAAACTAGCAAAGAAGTATTCCAATTGCCCAAGTGCAAGTAAGGGGGGAGACTTGGGAGAATTTATTGAAGGACAAATGGCGCAGGACTTTGAAGAAGCTGTTTGGTCAGCTGAACTTGAAACTGCCCCTGACTCGTATGTGAAGACTCAATTCGGATTCCACATCATATGGGTTCATTCTGTTGGCGAATACCAACGCTCATGAAGTAATGGTGGGCGTACCAAGATTTGAACTTGGGTCCAAGCGTCCCAAACGCCCGAGTATAGGCCAAACTAACCCATACGCCCGTTATCCTTTCCCACGAGGTCTTACCTATGAACTTCACTCAAGGAACTGCCAGCGTCCATCAGCGATACGGAGGACCAATCCTTCCTGTTCAGCACGCTCCATAAGCCCATCAGCCTCCATTTCTGCATGATAGTCAGCGAGTACTGAATTGACTGTGATTCTACCTACAGAATGTGTCTCGTCACTACGACGGCGGATCATTTCAATCAAAACGTTCGGTGAGGGAGTATCTTGTTCATCAAACAACAATTCATTTTTAGATAACTTTTCTCTCAAAGCGCCCCTTAGGTCTTCAGGAGTGTTTGCTAAGGCTACCTCAATACGCAGTTGGGACGATGATTTCGCAATACCGAGTACTTCAGCGGAATCTGTAACTCGTTGTCCACAGTGAGGACAGCGCCCGGACAGGGAGCGATTCCCGAAACACATGTTACAAGCTGGGCAACGGATGATGAGCCATTTTTTTTCAGTCATAGCACAACAACTCTCCGACAACAAATAAACTTCACAGAGTGAAATCGTGCTTGTTTTGAGGTTGTCCAGGACGCCGTGCAGGTGCTGCAGGTGCCTTTGTGTCGACTCGCTTCTTGGGCTCCTCTGCTCTGCGAGTGAGTGCTCCACGTATTGGCCCAGTTCTTGTCTTTGCACCAAGAGAAAGGGAATCCGGCAAGATGAGAGCAGCTATTGCCACACCATGATGGTCTTGCCCAGCGGTTACTTCATCCACAGCAACATCAAATTCTACGACTTCTAAATCCCTACTGGCAAGTCTACGCTGTAGGTTTCTTCGAAGAAGAATCGTGGTTTCCTCATAATCAAGAGCGGTGGTGATGGTAGCAACAATGGTACATTCATCACCTTCTGGAGTCACACAAGATGCCCAGGCAACACCTGCAGATGCGGAGGAACCGTTCCAAGCATATGCTGTTGCAAGGTGGCATTCAACCAATGACCCCATTGGCAACGACCGAGGAGGTGTTGCGCCAAAACCAAGGGGAAGCATCGCACCTTGAGCTTGGATAATTCGGCTATCTCCCAATCCAAGTTCAACAAGACCTTGGTCAAAAGCATCCTCAGCATTTTCTCCCCAAGGGGCGACTGCCGTCATTAACCAACCGGGGCAAGATGGCCCAGAACTACGCTGCATGCCGTGACACTGTCGCAACGGGTTCATGAACAACATGGTCGTGCAGTTACCATGGGCTCACGTACGAGACGCATCATGTTGATGGCGGCTATCATCAATATAGGCATGTGGATTGGGGCCATATTCTTAGAAAGTAAGCATTCGCTTGCTCTTGTCACTACGACGCTAATTATTACCATTATAGGAGCTGTTTTGACGATTTGGAAGAGCGGCGATAAACCCCCTTTTCATTTACCGTCAAGTGGTGGCAATCCGGCAAACAATGGTTTGATCGAATCACCATTGGTTAACGAACCGTTACCGGACCCAATGGACTACGACATAGAAATGCCTTTTTCGTAATCAAAGGAGACGAACTGTCTCAAGATTCTTTGGCGCATAAGTTCTGCAACGATACCGCTCCCTTAGAGTGTGACCAAGTTCGTTGCATTTTTGATAATCGCCGTGATGGCAAATGATGTTTCGTGGTTTGGGGTTCAATTGGTCAACAAATTCAAGAAGTTGCCTTCGGTCTGAATGACCAGAGAAACCGTCAATTGTAACCATCTCACAACCAATCTTGACAATTTCCGTTTTTCCATTAATCATCATAGGTACTTCACCAAACCCTTTCTGAAGCCTGCGTCCAAGTGTACCCTCGGCTTGGTAGCCGACAAAGCAAAGCGAGTTACGTTCTTCATGAGCCCAATTCTTGAAATATTCCATAACAGGACCGCCATTGAGCATTCCAGAAGTCGCTAAAACGATGCATGGTGACGGGTCCATAACAATACTTTCACGAAGTTCCCGTCCTTTGACTGGGCGGAACCATTCACTTGTAAACGGATTCTCCCCATCATCCTTAAGCAAAGATTTGCTCAATGAATTGGTCAAGTACTTTGGATGAGCTGCGTGAATAGCAGTTGCTTCTTGGATCATTCCATCAAGCCAAACTGGAACGGGTTTAACCGTCCCAGATCTAAACAATTCATCGATAGCGATCATGACCTCTTGACTGCGGCCAACAGCGAACACGGGGCAGATCATCTTTCCACCACGAAGCAATGTCCTTGAAACAATATCCTGAAGTTCTTGATTCGCCTCTTGACGTGATGGTTGATAATCACCGGATGCTCCGTAAGTTGATTCAATCACGAGGGTTTCAACCCTTGGGAAACGAGTGTTTGCAGCATCAAAGAGCCATGATTTCTCATACTTTTGATCTCCACTGAAGACGATGTTATGCTTACCATCTGCAATGTTGAGGTGTACTGCAGAAGAGCCAAGAATATGTCCTGCATTTGAGAATGTCAATTTGACATCTGGGGCAATATCGGTTGTTTCACCCCAGTCAACATCCACAACATGCTTCATACACATTCGTATGTCTTCCATGTCATAGGGTGAACGCTTGCCCTCAGCACCCCCGACTTTGAGATAATCTGTTTGTAACAAGAGCATCAAATCTCGGGTGGGTGGAGTGCAAAAAACCGGACCTCTGTATCCATATTTGAACAAAACAGGCAGCATTCCTGCATGGTCAAGGTGAGAGTGCGTCAAAACCACAGCATCCAGTTTTTCCAGTGGGAGCGCCTCTGGAGCCGTAAAATACGGCATCGGGTCGGTGTCGGAGGCAATGTTAACCCCAACATCGATCATAATTCTTGATTCATTGGTCGTTACAAAATGACATGCCCGGCCAACTTCACGGTAGGATCCAAGAGCAGTTACACGCGCCCAAGTGGCTCCTGGGCGAGTAGGGCGGTGAATGTTAAGGCCAAAATCCTTCAACAATTTCCTACGTTCATCAGCTTTTTCTTGGCGGTAACCGCGGATGTCGTGAACCGTCTTTGAGAAGAGAGGCGGGGTACGTTCAACCTTGACGGACCAACCGGTTTCGTCACGAATCTTTCGAGTATTTTCTCCACGACGTCCCACAGCAGTACCTGGATTTTTACATTGAATCGTCACTTCACGATAGCAGCCATCAAAGTACATCTCTGTGATTTCTGAATCTTCTGGGATGAGGTTTTCAATCACTTCTTTTGCAGCATCAAGATCCATCATAGCATCAAGAGGTGAGCGCAAAACAATCTTTCTCTTGATTCGCTTTGCAATCTTTCCAATGAGCCCGTCACGACCGCCAAACTGGTCCATTTGGGTCGTAATGATAGCAATGTTACCCGCTTCTAAATCAACGCTGTAATCGACCGTCTTTGGTACAATTTTCGCGATTTCGTCTTTCAATTCTTTGTAGGTCATTTGCATAGTATCTACCTCGTTCCTGCGCCATCACACTGCCTGTGACATGCCATAAGGCGAATGCGGCTCATGCCGCAGGAATTGGAAAATGCTCACTTGAGGAGCTTTGCAATGTCTTCTTGAGAGACTTGTTGGTAACCAGATGCCGGTGTGATGACAGCCAAATCCATACCGTTTCCGGAGGCTGCATCTCGTTGGCCTGATGCATAGAGGGCGCGGGCCGCCAGTTTTAATGCATCCGCTTGTGACATCCCTTCACTAAAGCCGTCTTCTAGGACACCGTACATGTATGGAGAGCCCGACCCTGTGGCGCAGTAAACATCTGGTATGGACCCGCCAGCTGAATCAATGGAGTAGACATGGCCTCCATCGTCATCGACTCCAACGATGAGGAGTTGAACCCAGTGGGGTCGGCCGGCGAGAATATTTGCCGTAAGAGTTGCAGCACCTTTGACCGTCATAGGTTGTTGACGACGAAGTTCAAACAATGCAACCTCTGCTGTTAGAGTTCTGGACAACGACTGGGCGTGACCGACCAGTCCGGCTGTTGTGAGAGCAAGATTGCCTCCAATTTTGAAGAGTTTTTGGACACTCTTGTTCGCAATGAAATGACCCATTGTTGCTCGGTGGTCGGCTCCAACAACGACACCTCCTTTGAACGTAATTCCCACAGTACTAGTTCCGGTTTTGAGGACGCCTTGTTGCTCGGTCATGATTTTCCCTTCCGTTGACACTCTTTGAACCTTGAGGCTCTAAGATACGGTCGTTGTTGTCCTTTATCAAGTTCACGAAAATTCGGGGGACAGGAGAAAACGCTGATAACAGTCTGTTTAACCGTAATTGAAGGGGAGTGTTGATGAAGCACCTGTAACAAGCCAATCATGTGCGAAGGAAGAAACAAAAGGTTCCGGACGAAGCACAATCTTCGCTTGACCGGTTCTCAGGAGCCCCGAGTGAACCCGTATCACCTCATCAAGACGAAACACCGGTTGTTCCATCAATGCCTAATTTGGATTTGTTGGAACAGGCCGAGGCAAAATTATCTCAACCTCAAGAGGATCAAATCGCGGAGAGTACAGATCAATTGCGACGATTCCGAATGCCCAGTTCTGAACATGAAGACGCCAGTCGTCCACCAACCTCTACGATGACCTATCATGACCTTAACACCCTGTACCCCAGTGCACCCGTCCCTCTAGAAGAAGGAGGCATGGTCTTGCATAACGCTACATTGCACGACTTGACAGGATGCCACCAACTCATGGATTGGGTTGCTGATGGGCATGCTTGTATCGTTGAAATGAAACGCCTCATCAAGAGGAAAACTGAATTCTCACAAGCGCTGAATTGGCTTCACACATTCATCGAGGGTGACCTCCAAGGCCAAATTATCCAGATGACTGAGACTCGTTTGATGCTGCTACCAGAAGGTTGCCGCGGCCTGAAAGGAACCGAGATGGAAGGCTTTGCAGTCGAACGAAATGAGTTTACGGGCGTGAATTGATGGACGAGCAATCCATTGACATACCATGCCCCATATGCAATGCAAGCGGGAATGTGAAAATGATCGCTCATGTTGATGAGATCCCATACTTTGGAGAGCATACACAAGTCACAGTTCAATGTCATGATTGTGGTTGGAGACAAACTGATTTTATCCCTGCAGAAGGAAAAAAACCGGGTGGTTGCTCACTTGTTATTGACAACCCAGACCTCTTGAGTGCTCGAGTTGTTAGGTCTTCTTCGTGCACTGTTCGCCTACCTGAGCTTGACCTTCAGGTCAATCCAGGAAGCAACTCAACAGGCTATGTTTCAAACGTGGAGGGAGTATTGAATCGATTTGTAGACATCATCAATTTGGTAAAAAGAGGCCATGAAGCTGAACTCATTGAAGCAGATTCCTCGGAAAGCAGAGAAGAACTCATGGGCGAACTTTCAACACTCAACGAGATGCTCGCCAGAATTGAATCTCTAAAAGGGCCAAAAACAATTGATGCTGTTACCATTGAATTGCTTGACCCACATGGCCATTCGTTGATACTTCATGAAAACACTGTAGAGAGAGAATTAACCGAAGCAGAATTGCGTGAACTGCCGGTTGGCCCAGACCCAGCCGTATTTTCTCAAGATGACATGAATTAACGGGAATCCTCAGCGAGGAAATCAGAGACGACATGGGCCGTTTGGTCCCGCATTTCATGGAGCGATGACATCCATTCAGTCGCTCTGTCAATACAAAGTTGCTTCATTTCACCTGCAAGGATTTTTCCTGCTCTATAATCGGAATTTATCTCAGCCAAATAAGCATCATCATCCTCAAAGAAATACATCATGTATTGATAGGCTACATCGATGTCTGGATTTCCACCCAAGCGACGATGTTCTTCAACGGTTGCTTGACTGCCCGAAAAGGCACGCTTGATTTTCTTTTCAACAGCCTTGAGGTCATCGCTCAAAAATAAAGTAGTTTTTGGCTTACTGCTGCTCATTTTATCACCAGTCATTCCAACTGCAAAGTGATGATATGTGGATGATGGCGCAAGCAGACCTGGACCTCCCAACTCCCTCTCAAGTGACAACAGTGCCATTCGTATTCCGTGACGGTCCCTGGTTGTGGCGGAAGGAACATGAACAGCACCCTGTTTTGGATTTGACATGATATCTGAAAATCCGAGATCCGTTAAGGCATCAACAATCCGAGAAAAGACGCTTTCTACCTTGGCTCGGTCAACCCTTCCATTTGCCATTTGTCCAAATGCTCCTGCATTTTCATCATGGATTGAAAGGCTGATGCTCAGCCCTCGTGAAGATGCATCTTTGAGATTAAACCAGTTTGTTTTGTTCGCCAATCCTCGGGTCAACCTTAGATGTGGGTCTTGGTCAACTCCCACAGGTACAACGATGGGACGTAGACCTCCGAATTCATCTGTTTGTGGATGTAAGATATCTCCGACTTGAACAAGAGGTGCTTGTACATGAGCGAGATTTGTCTCTCCATTGAAACCATAAATCGCTTCAAATTCGTTGAGATTTGTACGCTTACCGAGTTGAAATCCTAACCTCTGAACAATCGGTCTTCTGGACTGGAAGTAAACATTCGTTTTTTCGGGGTCAAGACCCAATGCTGCATAGTTTGCGATGTATTCCTCAAGAGCGATTTTGCGACCTTTATCTAGACTCACGCCACGTGTGGCTTGACTCTCTAAATCTGCAACGGCGATGGTAACATCTCCACCGTGCTGTTGAAACCACTTTACCTGCTCAATAACCATTGAGTGTCCAAGGTGCATTTGGCCACTTGGCATTAGCCCTGTGAGTACTCCAAACGGATCTCCTTTTCGTTGAGCTTCTTGTACAACATCAAGGTCACGATGAGCAAAGATGATTCCGCGGCGGTGAAGTTTGGAGGGGTTCGAGACGGTTGATGGTATGAGTGGAGTCAGCCCGAATTGGTCAATAATTCGCCCATAATCGGTTGATTGCGCACTTCCCCACGGGTCAATGGTGATGTCCTCGTCGCCCATACAGGTTGCCTCGTGATGAATCTCGGTTACTCCTCGGCATCAAGGCTTCGCTTCATCTCGTGGGGATACGGTTGTTTTTCGTGGATTCGTCCCTTTCCGAAATAAGGAGCAAGTGGGCCGATATTTTCCCGCCCAAGAACTGCCATCATGGCAACGGTTGTAGTAAAGCCAATTCCAAGAACAGCATAAGGCATCCAGGCTGCCTCTCCATCTGCTGAACGAGGCGTTAGCAGCCATGTGAATCTCACATTATCCTCTTCAAGAAACCGTTTGGACCATTTGAACAAATCGCTGGTTGCGTGGCCCGCAACAGTAACCGCTGAGGAATGATTGTTCCAAAATTCCGTTAGCCCAAGGACATCATAATCGACCTGTGTATCATTGAAATGAATCTCGGTTGGTTCTCCGTCCTTAACAGAGATAAGAACTGTGCCATCGCTTTGTTGTCTCCAGCCCTGCATTGCATTAACTTCACCCTCTATAGAAAGTGCATATGTGCCGTTTATTGAGACATTTACCACATCGGCAGAACCAACATTTAATCTCCAGGTGAGTGGGAGATTCCAACCAACATGGTCTCCCGAGGTACACGCCTCGGTTAGAAGTGATTCAAAATTCACAATTGACCCTTGTTCTGTCTCTATTTTGGAATGAGACAATTCATAGCAACGGTGAGCTTCCCAGTAGGACCATGCTTCACCCCATGTGGTGAGCCATATGTCTTCTGACTCATGAAGATAATTAAGCACATCACGGTCATGGCGAACCGTTGCATCATTGACTCTTCCGATCCAGTAAAGATTCACCAAACCTCCTGCTTCAATCTCTTCTTGGACCGATTCTAAAGAGGCCATCCCTTTCTCAAGACTCCCTCCTCTTCTGCCTAAATTGTACCAGTCCCATAGGTCGACTGGGGTATCGGAGGAATTGTGCCACGCCGTTGATTCTACTCCTGTATTATCACCGTGAACTGCAAATCCTTGAGAAGCAATTTGTTCATGTTGAGATGAACTTAATGTTGAAGGGGTAAAGGTCGACAACGGATGTTCGCCCCATTTACTTGCGTTGATTCTTTCTTCAATATAGGATTTGCACGATTGAGCGACTGCCCCGGGGTCATTAATCCAACTTAGACCTGGCATTCCGTAGCAACCAAATTCATCACCAAGGTCCAATCGGTCAGAACCATATGAGGTTTGGAGCCATCCATCTTCTTCCCAAGAACTCTGTGCAAGAGCCACCGGGTGAAGCATAACAAGAACAAGCGTACTGGTTAGCAAAATGGAGACCATATGTCGTGTTGTGGAGCCCCCCATAAACTTGGCTTGAACCCTTTCCCTTTGACGGTTGTTGTTTGACCGTGTGCTGTTCTCAAAACCGTACATTGGTCGGGAATAAGAGAACAAGAGTGAAAACCAAATCGCTTTCATCACGATTACATGGAGAAAGGTGACGAGGTGAGAGAAGGCTGGTCACTGCTTGTGAATCACTGGCAAATTCCTCCCGCCTCTGCATCTGTCCCCTCAACGCCTACTTACAGCATGCTGCGAATGTTTCTCTCTCCACTGCTACGACCTCTTCTGCGATGGAGAATAAGGGGGGCGGGCAACATCCCGAGAACGGGTGCAACGATACTTGCAGCCAACCATCTCTCTCACGTCGACCCCATCGCCGTCATAGCTGCTGCGAGAAGGACGACCTATTATCTCGCTAAAGATGGGCATTTCAGCAAACCTATGATGCGCTTTTTGATGCAGGCTACTGGCCAAATTGAAACACAACGAGAAAAGGGTGGCAATGAAGCACTTGCAAGTGCTGCAACCGTTCTCTCCAGCGGAAAGGCATTGGGAATCTTTCCCGAAGGAACTCGCTCCAAACGCACAGAAGCACCGTTTCTCTTGCCCGGTAAAACTGGAGTTGCTCGACTTGCGGCAGCATATCCGGATGCTTGTGTTGTTCCAATCGCCATTCGTGGCGCTAGAGATTTTATGATGCCAAAAGAGCATAAATTTCCGAGGATTTGGAAGCCGTTGAGTGTCAATGCTGGGGTTTCAATCTCTTGGCACACATGGTTAGGCCACCAATCTGGAGGGAACCATACCCTTGCTAGCCTCACTGAATTAGCACAACGGGACGAGCATGAGATTCGGGTAGAATTGGCGCATTTGTACCGTAAGTTCACTGACCAGTTGATGGGTTCAGTATCGGCACTTGGCGCCCCATGAGACTTTATTTAATGTCGACAATGCGTTCTTGTGATGTTCGAAGTAGCGACAGCTCTAGGTCTCGTAAGTTTCCCAATGCATACAAAGGAAGAGAATGTCAAAGCAGAGAACAGAGCATTGAAATTACTTGCTGACATCATTGAGCAATCGGATGAATGGCAAGTTCGGCTTAACGAAAAGGAACAAGTGGTTCTCCACACGGTTGATGACAACCCACGACTCATGATTGACCCATGCGCAACCATAGAGCGATTTTACAAGGACGGAAATGAGCACATCGTCACGTACATGTTCATCGGACCAAATACGATATCTGCATGCGTTATTGTCGACCAAAATGCCCCACAATGTGTGATTACCGATACCATCATCTCACTTGTATTGCTTGCAGAAGCAGGTTGGCCAAAGGAACATACGCCGTTGACATTGAATCTTATGCGGGAAAATCTGAAAGACACGATTAAAAACGTCCCCAAGCGTTCCATGATTACAGAAGATGATCTTGAGCGATTGGAAGTGATCGAGGACCATATTTTGAGCGAAAAATGGGCGGATGCGCTCTTGAATTTGGGTGGACACGCTCGTTTTTGCTACACCTGTAAAGGTTGGACAGAACAAGAGGTCAAGACTCACATCAATGCGTTTCTTGATCGCATCCCCATGGATCAAATCATCAGATATATCTCCGCTCCCTTTGATGCATCAGAAACCATTTTCATCACAGTACCAACCTTGCAGTAGCGTGAGAAGCCTCAAGTGCTTTCGGCGTTGAACCACGACTAGGTGACACAGTGAAGGCATACTTGGACCTCATGCGGCACATTTTGGAACACGGTGCTGACAAAGGAGACCGTACTGGCACGGGAACCAAATCCGTATTTGGATATCAAATGCGATTTGATTTGAGTGATGGCTTTCCAATGGTGACCACCAAAAAACTCCACCTCCCATCGATTGTTCACGAATTGTTATGGTTCATCAAAGGCGATACGAATGTCAAATATCTTCAGGAGAACGGTGTCCGTATCTGGAACGAATGGGCCGATGAAAACGGTGATCTCGGTCCCGTTTATGGCAAGCAATGGCGTAAATGGGAAGGCAAAGATGGGAGGGTGATCGACCAACTTCAACAAGCGATTGAGACCATCAAATCAAATCCAAACAGCCGCAGAATCATCGTTTCAGCCTGGAATGTTGGCGAATTGGAAGACATGGCCCTCATGCCTTGCCATGCATTTTTCCAGTTTCATGTATCAGAGGGGAGACTGAACTGTCAACTCTATCAAAGAAGTGCTGATGTTTTTCTTGGAGTGCCTTTTAACATCGCTTCGTACGCCTTGCTGACTCACATGATGGCCCAAGTTTGTGGGCTGAAAGCAGGAACATTTGTTCATACCCTTGGTGATGCTCACCTCTACAGCAATCACCTTGAACAAGCCACTTTGCAAATAACAAGAGAGCCAATGGAGCTGCCGTCACTAAAACTCAATCCAGACATTACCTCAATTGATGATTTCACATATGCGGATGTTGAGATTGTTAACTATCATCACCACCCACATATCAAAGCCCCAATCTCAATTTAGGTGATCAAGCATGATTTCAATGATTTTTGCTTGTGATGAACAAGGTGCAATTGGCAAAAATGGAGATTTGCCGTGGAGGCAATCAACCGACCTTCAGCATTTCAAACGTGTAACACTGAACAAGACCATCGTAATGGGAAGAAAAACGTGGGATAGCCTTGGTAAAGCATTGCCCTCCAGAAGAAACATCGTGATGTCCAGGAAAGGTGTTGAAGGAATTGAATCTATGACCTTCGAGCAGGTTTTGGAACTTGCAGAGAATGAAGAAGTTGTGATTATTGGAGGGGGAGAAATCTATGCGCTTTTTTTGGAGCATGCCAAGGAGATACACCGGACAATCATCCATACATGCGTTGAACATGCAGATACCTTCGCCCCAGAGATAGATGATGTAATCTTTTACTTACTTAGTGAAAAGCAACTGGAACCCAGCGATAGGGATGATCATGCGATGACATTCCAACATTGGATTTCATAATCACTCTGGCCGGTATTCAGTTACCCGGATACCCAACCTTCCTTGAAGAGCCTCTCGCTTCATGATACGCAAGTATTTCTTCTCAAAGGCTGCTTTGAGGTCAATCCCCATTGCAAGACTATGACCCATGAGCAAGATGAGAACATCGGCCATTTCTTCTGCACATTCTTCCAGAGGCTTTCCTTTGGTAATCGCTGCAGCCAGTTCGCCCAGTTCCTCAATAGTAAGAGCCATCCGATAACCCATATCATGTCCGTTTTGACCTGCAAAGTCGTGTTTGTGATGGAACGCAGCGACTCGCTTCATCATCGATTCCCATTCATCTTGAGGTTCATGATTCATCCATTGGTCTACATTTCGTCCTTCCATGACCAATGCTCATAGCGACAAACCATGATGTTTGTGTCATGAAAGAAGGGATACAAGGCACGCCCATATGGGTTCCAAACGGTCGTTTGCTTGGGCGGAGACTTCCTCATGATCGAGGGCCTTCGTTTCATCACCAGGCTCTCTGCCGGCAGCCCAATTGGACGAGATGCATACCGCACTGTATGGCAAATCCAGTTCTCTCGCTAATTTAGCTTCACGAGGCATGGTCATACCAACCATGTGGCCACCCAGCAAACCAATAGCATCAACTTCCGCTCTGGTTTCAAATTGCGGACCTTGACTAAGCCAGTAGGTGTATCCCATTTTTTCTCCAGCATCAAAGCCCTGGCTCTCGCGCAGTGCAGTATCCAATTGTTCATTCATTGACAAATCAAAAGGTTCAGTTACCGAAGTAAATACCGATTCATCGTCATGAAACGTTGATTCAACACCGGTAAAATCAATGTATTGTTCTGCCAATGCAACCTTACCTGGAGGAAATGAAACATCCAATGAACCAACGGAACATACAGCCATGATGCCATCGATTTGTGCATCGTTCATAGCCATCATGTTCGCACGATGATTGATTTGATGAGGAGGACACCCATGGCCACTTTCATTGTGATGACGTTGGAGAAATATGAGTTCTTTTTCAACCCCCTGGTCATCAAGAGAAATACAGGTTAGAGGAACCGAACCATATGGCGTGCTGACCGATATGGAATCCTTTCGGACCACACGAATTCCGACTTCACCGAATCGCTCATCAAGATTCATGCTAACGAGGCCGGTTCCTCCGATAATTCCCAAGCGCATCATAACGCGCTCACGCGGCCCCATCATGTGAACCCTACGGAAGAGTGCAAAACATTCAATCCCATTCATTCATTTGATTGATGGCTTGAACTGCTGCAATTACGTCACCATCTTCCCACCAATCAACAGCAACAAATGTAGGACGTTTTCCATGTTGCTCCCAACAGTCCTTCGCTCGACTGATCAAAAAATCTGGATTGTTCGCTTCATCTCCTCGGCTCGGGTCCGACAATCCGAGTGGACCACTCAGCCAGTTGTTCATGTGATAGACCGATTGTTCCGAATCACCTCTTAATACATCACAATTCATGTCCTCAGTATTTTCTTCAGCGTAATTTGTGGTCCAACTGTGGGTCAAAAAATCATGCACCCAAGGGTGGCCTGTATCCGCACTCTGTTCCCAAAAAACGACGAGTCGGGTCTCGGATTGGATCATCTCATCAAGGGTTGGCCATGCAGTGTTGATTTCGTGAACAAACACATGGCCCATGAGTCCAGATTCAGTAAACACATCTTCCAAATGCTCTGGCTGGACATAATTTTCCACAAGTAAAGTAACGATATCGTTTTCATGCTGTACTATAAGTTCAGCTAGATTTGTTAGCCAAGCTAAAGCATTAACACTCCCGTATACGCATGGACTGGTACCTCTGTCGTCGTCTCCATGGCACAAACGAACGGTTCCTTGACTCTCATCGTTAAGGTTCTCGTAATGAGTATCGATCATGAACGCTCTAATTCCAGCATTCCATTGGGCATAAAGCCCGGTCTGATGATTGCTAGCAGGATAGATAATACCGTCTTCGTGAGTAGCAAAAGCATTGTGTGTCTCCGGGAAGGTCACATCATCGTATGTCCTTGAACAAAGTTCAGATAAGCCGTTACAAACTTGTTCGGGATTTGATGAATCTTCTGTTGGTGATGATGAGGAGGAAAACGATCCGGTTGTACACCCTGGCAAAATGAAAACGAACATCACGAAGACCGAAATCAGCGTGTTGTTCATGGACTGCCCAAGACACATCAAGCAAAAAACCCGTTGGTAACCTCTTTTGAGGTACGGCTTTATTCGGAAAGGCGAGTGATCAAGTCTGCCTTCTTTCCAGAGACTGGTTTTCCGGCTGCTTTGAGCAGTTCCTTCAATTCAGCAACGGTCATTTTGCTGTAGTCTGGGGCCTCGGAGTCATCATCTTCTTCGACGTCAACAACTTCGACTTCTGGAGTTGCTTCGACTTCTGGAGTTGCTTCGACTTCCTTCTCGTTTCCGTCTTCTTCAACCGTGACTTCAATTTCATCATCTTCACCGTCGGGTTCTTCGGCCATAGCTGCTGCCAAAGCTGCTGCTTTCTTGGCTTTGAATTCGGCATCGTCTCTTGCTTCCTTTGCGTGAATCTCGTCCAATGTTGGACCTGATGATGCAACAACACCATCTTGTAGAAGTTGACTCTTGCGAATGGCAACAGAGCGTACGGGGTAGATTGGCTTGACGCCCTTACGAATTTCCTCTTCAAGAGCACCCTCAAGAATTGCTGTTTGTACTGCTGCATAGGTGTTCTTAGCAGCAAAGGCGATGATGACTTCTCGCGTTTTGGTGCGCATGTCTTGCTTTACAGACGTCTGAACACGTTGTTGTGTAATGATAAGAGGCTTCATACGAACCAGATAACCATCGGTAGTGACGACATCAACGACATCGTCAACCTTACCACGGTATCGGCGGATTTGACGGCGAATGTGGTCGGTTTGGTGATGGTGACCGATAAAGGTCGTAAGAGCGTCTTGGCCGACACATTCCGTTACTCGGAATCGTAGGATTACGTGCATCTTGGAGAAATCTCCTCCAAATTCTTGTTGAGTCATTTCGTAGACACGACCGATGATATGTTCATCGGATTCACCGATTGTTTCCCCAATACGCTTGAAATCCCATGGATGGCGAGGTGCTCGAATCGTGTACCATCGCTTTGTCTTCCACTTGTCACGTTGCTTACGTGCTGCTGCACGTGCTTTTGCACTGATTTTCTTTGCCATATTGTTCAACTCGGTTCGTGTCTTGCGGGGGCTACCCCACTTGCAGTCCGCCCACTAACCTCCCCTATTTGAAAGCGCCTCATCACCTCAGCCGCACCATCGGGAGGGAAACGGATGAACCTAACGCCAATTCGGTAACCTCTTGACCTTGAAAGGAACCCGCTACATGTGGGCCTGCATCATATCACCTGGCGAGGAGCGGCGAGCGCTCTTGATGATGTTGACGCCGTTGCGGATTCATTTGCTTGGCTGATTGGTGATGAGCAATGGGTTGATGTTGAACGAACACAATCTCACCATGGATCGGAAATGTTTCTCATCAGTGCTCACTGCAAAAAGAAAAGCGCTGCACTTGAATCATTTGCAAAGTTGGGAGCAGACAACCTCCAACACCTCTCAACTGAATACGAGAAGCGAATGGATGAACACAATACCTTCCACTTCCGACTGGACCTCAACTCGCTTATTGGAGGTAAAATCATCCTATCGGACGCATCCAAGCCCAACACCGTGAAAGGGCAAATAAAAATCGAAGTGTATCCTGGCCAAACGATTGAAAATGAATTCATGAGCCTAATCAACGATGCTAAAAACCGGTCAACATCACTCTCCGACTCGCTGGAACATAGCTAAGGTGGGGCCTCATGGAAAGAAGAAGTAGGGGCGTGCTTTTTCTTGTACTCCTACTAACTTGCAGCCTCGTTTCACTTCCAGGTGAAGCGGAAAACAATTCATTGGAAGAAATCAATCAGACTCCGGGTTGCAACGCACACCGTGAAAACTGGACCGTCGGTTTGGTCTTTTGCACCAATGAATCTCAAGCCGGTTATACTCTAGTTTCGCCGTTTCGTACTTCAATGGCCTACTTAATTGACCAAGAAGGACGGGAAATAAACACCTGGCAGTCACCAGGAGGCTACACGCCGGGTGCAGCAGCGTACTTGCTAGAAGACGGAAGTCTTCTTCGGACCGGTAACATCGGTAATTCATCTGTTGGTAATTTTACAGGTGGAGGAATCGGAGGCAAGTTGGAACGTATCGGATGGGATGGAACGCTCGAATGGTCGTGGGAATATTCCTCCTACGATGCAATTCTACATCACGATATAGAACCGATGCCAAACGGGAATATTCTCGCTATTGCTTGGGAGGAAAAAAGTGAACAAGAGGCGATTGAAGCAGGTCGCAATCCTGCAATTGCAAGTGACGGCCCCGGTGGACAGAACAATGTTTGGCCAGACCACATTATTGAAATCCAACCCGTTGGAACTGACCAAGCAAACATCGTGTGGGAATGGCATGCTTGGGACCACTTGATTCAGGATTATGACGCCACCAAGAATAATTTTGGAATCGTTGAGGACCATCCCGAATTGCTAAACATCAACTATGTAACTCAAACAGGAAACCAAGCTGGGAGAGCAGACTGGATGCACTGCAATGGAATTGACTACAACGAACAATTGGACCAAATTCTTCTGTCGTGCAAGGGAATGGATGAAATTTACATCATCGATCACAGCACGACCACTGGAGAAGCTGCTGGGCACTCTGGAGGAACGTACGGAAAAGGTGGGGATTTCCTCTACAGATGGGGCAATCCACAAGTCTACAAAAAAGGACTTTCAAGCAATCAACAACTGTTCGGCCAGCATGATGCTCAATGGATCGTGGACGGCCACCCCGATGCCGGTAAATTGATTGTATTCAACAACGGCGCTGGTAGACAAACACCCCACTCCAGCGTTGAGATTCTCGATACGGGTGTTGAGGACGGCACCTATCCAATCCTTGCAAACGGAACGTTTAGTCCTGGCCATCCAACATGGTCTTGGAGTGAGGAAGGGATGTATGCATCCATTGTTTCAGGAGCGCAGAGCTTGTCTAATGGAAACATTGTGGTCTCTATTGGCACCGTTGGCACTTTACACGAAATCACATCAACAGGTGAATTGGTTTGGACGTACATCAACCCCATTGCAAACAATGCCACCCACCCTCAATCCGAGCCATTGTTACCGGGAAATATTGCAGGTACAACCAACAACATGTTGTTCAAAAGCCAGCGTTACGAAGCAAATTTTGCAGGTTTTGTTGGAAAGGACCTCACGCCCGGTGCATATCTTGAGCAATGGACGGATTTATGCCCGCAAGAATCTGCTTGGAAGTGGGATTCGGACGGTGATGGTTGTATTGATGACAGCGATGGAGACGGAGTTAACGACCCATACGACCGATGTGTAGTTGGTGATGATAGTGTTGATGTTGATCAGGATTCAACTCCTGATGCTTGCGATTCATTTGTAGATTCAGACGCAGATGGCATAGAAGACCTTGCTGACCTCTGCCAGGGCCACTCGGACTCAATTGACATTGACAATGACAGAATTCCAGATGGCTGCGATGAACTCATTGATTCTGATTTAGATGGAGTTGCTGATAGCCTTGACCAGTGCCCTGGACATGACGATGAAATGGATGCAGATGGTGATGGTATTGCGAACGGTTGTGATGAGACTCCTTTCGCAACAAGCCTCGAGACTGAACATGAATCCCAAAACATAACCACTGGACACACCGAGAAGGACAATGATGATACTGTATTGAATACAGAATCCTCTGAAGGCGACCGTGGAGGGGTTTCAATGTTGACATTGCTCGGTTATGTGCTGATGCTACTTGGTTTGTGGCTGTTTATCTATCTTGCAATGGTCGCAGTTGGTAAGGGAAATTCATCTCAGCCAAACTTGACATTCCAGGATGAGTTTGCACCAAATCAAGAGATTGTGAAACATGTTCCGGCTGTTGACCAGTCGCCGAGTTACGACAGCCCTCTCCCACCGCCCCTGCCCGCTACAGGCCTGCCAGATGGCTGGACTATGGAACAATGGAATTATTACGGAAATCAATGGCTTGAGCAAAATGAACGACGAGGATAATTAATTTCGCATCTCCTAAAAAAATCAATTGTTGGTACAAGAAATTAAGTATAGAACACCTTAGCGAGATGTGAGGATTACCCATGCCACATATCGTAACAACAGCCTGCGTTGACCACAAATATCAGGAATGCGTTGCCGTTTGCCCCGTAGAAGCGTTCAGAGAAGCCGACACATACCTCGTCATAGATCCTGACGAATGCATTGATTGTGGCGCATGCATTCCAGAATGTCCTGTCGATGCGATATTTGCTGATACTGATATCCCAGAAGAGGAAGAGCACTGGATTGACCGTAATGCAGACGAATCAGAGGATGCTGAGGTCGCAGAAGGTGATTCGCCAGTTCTTGCTGATTGAACCAACAACCGTTGCGGACAAGAACCAAGCGTCATAAAGGTCATCGTTTTCCACGGTCTGTGAGCCAGATGAAAACGGATTTCTCAACCCTAAGAAAAGGCAGTGAATTACTCAAGCGAGGATTCGCTCGAATGCAGCAGGGCGGGGTCATCATGGATGTCGTCAACGCTGAACAAGCTGCAGTAGCAGAAGACTCTGGAGCGGTTGCTGTGATGGCTTTGGAACGAGTTCCTGCCGATATTAGAAAAGCCGGTGGGGTCGCAAGAATGAGCCACCCCGATATGATTCAAGGCATTCTTGATTGCACATCCATTCCCGTTATGGCCAAATCACGAATCGGACACGAAGGCGAAGCAAGAATTCTTGAAGCAATGGGAGTCGACATGGTTGATGAAAGCGAAGTTCTTACTCCCGCAGACCCTTACTTTCACATCAACAAGCACACTTACGACATTCCATTTGTCTGTGGAGCCACCGGTCTTGGAGAAGCAACTCGCAGAATCTGGGAAGGCGCTGCAATGATTCGTACCAAAGGAGAAGCAGGAACTGGGAATGTGGTTGCAGCAGTAACGCATGCTCGCCTAATCGACCAAGAAATACGACAAATTCAATCACTTGACAGCAAAGGTCTTGACGCTGCCACTGAAGCCATCATTCAACGTTACAAAGTTCTCTCGGACCACTCCGATTTGCCAGGGATACATGCGCAAACGCCATTCGGACCAATCGATTCGGAAATGCACGATGGGATTCGTAGTGTCTTGGATGATGTTCAACGATTGGGCCGTCTTCCTGTAGTGACATTTTCTGCAGGTGGAATCGCTACGCCAGCTGATGCATCACTCATGATGCGGATGGGTATGGACGGTATCTTTGTGGGATCGGGAATTTTCAAATCAACTGATCCAAAAACCATGGCTGATGCGATTGTTATGGCAACGGCTCACTATGATGATGCTACAAAAGTCGCCGAAGCCATGGCCATGATGGCCGGTGAACCAATGAAAGGAGACGAACTTGAAACATTGGAAGTTCGCCTGGACCAGCGCGGTTGGTAATTCAACTCAGTGGATCGGAAACGCCTTGTTCACCAAGCGTCCACTTAAGGGTCTTAACAACACCTTGCAATGCCTTGTGATTTCGAGCGGCTTCCTTCATCCCATCTTTGTCCTGATTGGACTTGCATTCTTCATACCACTCCTTCCATTGAATCATTTTGACGGTGGCTTTGTCAAGCATGACCTCAATCTCTTCCCAAGTTCGGTCATAACTTCTCACGGGTTCAGCGTCTTTAGCCATAGGAAACAGAACCTTCGGCACTTGGGTCCTATTTAGGCCCTATGCCGTCAAAAGTCACTCGGGACGAGGGATGAGTTCAGATTCCAAAACCGAACCTGATTCAATCACTTGATGGTCGCCAATGACGCAATCCGTGAGCACAGCGCCAGCCAGAATGTTGACATCACGACCAAGTATTGAACCGCTTATTCTTGCATCTGCTGCAACTCGACATCCATCCATCAACAACGAACCTGATATTGTTGCTGAAGATTCAACAATGCAGCCTTTGGAAACAACCGATGAAGATGTATCTCCGTTCACCATTGCATCATCTAAAATGAATCCATCATTACCAACCCATGACCCTTTCGGCAGCGAAAATGGAAGTTCCTTTACCTGCTCAAGCAGCGTTTTTTGAGCACGAAGCAGTTCCCTGGGATGCCCAACATCAAACCAAACACCATTGATTGTTTCCGCATACATTGGCCAACCCCGTTCAAGAACCAAAGGGAACAACTGTTTGCTAAAATCAAACTTTTCATGTTCCGGTATCAAATCAATGACCTCGGGTTCAATAATGTAGAGTCCAGCATTAATCACGTTGCTAAAGGCTTCATCTGGAGTTGGCTTTTCCTTAAATTTCCGAATATATCCAGATCGAAGCGAACCGTCAACTTCACCGTCTTGGGTTGATGACAATCCTACAATACCAAATTCGGAGGGATTTTCTACTTCCCAGAGGGCCATGGTTACTTTTGCATTGTTTGAACGATGTTGTTGCAAAAGGCGATTGATGTCAAACGATGCTACTGAATCACCCGAACCAACCACACATGTTGTTTTAATTTGTTCTCGAAGCAAGCCGACACTACCCGCCGTCCCCATTGGAGTTGCTTCCTGATTTACGGAAGCTTGTATACCTCCAACAGTTGATTGATTCCATGTAGAAACATGGTCTTTCAATTGCTCACCACGATATCCGGTGGTCACAATAATTTCATTGATTCCAGCATTTTCCATCGCTTCTTTGACAAAGTCAATGACGGGTCTTCCAAGAACTTCCACCATAGGCTTGGGGCGGGTCAATGTTAGAGGCCGTAGACGCGAACCCTGGCCACCTGCCATGATGATTCCAAGCATAGTAATGCCACCTCATCGGCGACGGATGGGTCCAAGTCGTTGCATGTTCTTCTTTTTTGATGAACTGTTGTTACGAGATGAGGAGGCTGTATCGCTCTTACCAAGCCCACCGAACATAAGTTCACCATCTTTGAGCAAAGATTGAACCAAACTTTCGGCAACTTCATCCGATTCAGCACCTGTCTTCATCTCAGCCTTAACCGCATTGTTGTGGTCAGACATCCATGATTTACGCTCTTCAACAGCCAAATTGAGTTGTTCCCTTGCTTTGTTAACATCCACCATAAGTTCCTCAATCTTAGCGTGAATGTTGTTCGCCTTTTCGTGAGATTCTACAGATTCGAGGTGATGACGGTCTCCTTCAGCTTTGAGAAAATTGCGATGATCAAGACCTTCTTTATACTCAGCCCACTTTTCATCAGCACGCTTGAGAGCTTCTACAAACATCTTGTGTGCATCATCAGCTTCGGATTTGAGTGTACTGATTGCCTCATCAAGGTTTGAGAGGTCAACACTGACCATTTCAAACTTGACGACTTCAGGCTCAAGCTCTCCTACACGACGCTTCATTCTCTTGATTCTCTCCATCGTTTCCTTCTCTTTTTTAGTGCTTGAGGAGGTCGTTTGGAATTTATCTTCAAGAGTCTTAATTTCATTCATCAGATGGGAAAATTCTGCTGTTGCAGATTTCTTTTCTCCTTTTTCATTCCGACGACCTTTGGCTTGACCGATGAGTTCACGAAGTTGGGCTTGAATGGTGTCACGCTTTGCTTTGTGAAGATTGCGCTCCCCATGTATGGCGTCAAGCTCAGCCTTCATGAGGTCAAGTTTTTTCTTATGTTCACGATATTGTTCCTGAACTGCATTTCGCTTTTGAGCGATCGCTTTTCCCTGTTCGCGATAAGAATTTCTATTCTCACGCATCTTTCGAACCTTACTCTCCATTGATTGGAGTTGTTCACGAAGTTCCGAATCAGGGTTGTTCTTAGCCTCATCTCTCTGGCCGCGCATGACCTGTCCACTTGGTCGTGCATTTCAAGTCTATGGATTGACCGAAGTATGAGCAATCTCTACAATGAGCCGCCGAAGATGTTGTAAATCATCAGCAAAAATGAAGCAGACAAGCCAATTCCACCAAAAATATATGCAACAAAAGACCCTGTTGTTCGTAGCCATTGGCGGAATTCAGAACGAACTCGGACATTGATTTGACGGCCAAGCAATAATTCCCCATTTGTTTCCTCAAGACGAACTGAGACCGTTGCATCGCCATGGGTGATTGGAATCAGTGTCTGCCAGGAAACAGTGCTGTCTTTTAGGAGGCCAGACATCTTCCCTAGAACATCCTCGTTTCCCTTGGCTGCAAGCGGAAGTGCTTCGTTTGACCACCAGTATTTCTGGCCAGGTTCAAGCCGATATGTGAGTGCGAGGTCCTTTGGTTGGAAATTCGGTGTTTGAATCCGGAATACCACCGTTCGCGTCTCCTTAGAAAGATTGTGAAACAATGTAAACAAGTTCGCTTTATCAGTCACTACATTTTCCATATCAACTTCAAAGATTAAATCATCCATGGCGGGAGAACGACCGGATTCAAGATCTTGCTTCAAACGGTCAACCATTCTAAAGAAGGCGGGGCATGTTTGAGAAATGATTCCAATGAGTACAAGCCACACCTCAAGCGTGAACACCTCATGTGAAAATACAAAATCCATGCCATTCTTGTTTAGAATTTCGGCTAATTCCGATTCCAACGTCTTCCGGTCAAGACCGGTTGCATGGCGATAAATGGTCATAAGGAATTTTTCATGAGCAAAATGTGAGTCGATTGTTTTCTTAAATCCGGATTCTAATTCCTTAAGATAATCATCGTACTGAGACCTTAGGAGAGGGTCCATATGGGTTTTAAGAAGGTCATTGAAGACCATGTTCAACGTCGATGGATGCACCGGTGGTGAATAGGCAGACAAAAGCCCCGTTCTGTCAACCATATTAAACGGAGTAGAGCGAGTAGGCAGATGCTGCCCTACAGAGAGAATCAAGAAAGAAGAAGATGCCAACAAGAATAATTTACCAAGAACAGAATCGGTTTCCAAATAAAGTACTATGAGCAACATGAAAGCCGACGATACTGCAAAGATCAACGACCTCGTATGGTGTGTCATCGAACTTTCAAGTTGGAACAGAAGCCCATCATAGCCATGAAGCGATTGAACCGAACGATGCTCATTGTTCGATGCTTCGACTTGTTTATGGAATTCAATAAGAGAGATCCCTACTCTGTATCGGTGAAAGCCGACTGCAAGAATGAAACCAAGTACTACCACGAATGACAAACTCGCCATAGCTGTGGAGAAACTCAAGCCCACATTGGGTTCAATATTTTTGGCCCACCACGAAGGGGAATCTTGAGAAAAGGCCCACGTAGCGAAATATGTGAAGGCAGCAAATGCTGGAAGGAACATAATCAGTCGGAGTCCGGAACTGACGATTTGCCGGTCAATAGCATGGATAATTGATTCAGAAGGACGGAACCCAAATCGGCTCTTTGATTCACTAGAGTCTTCTGGCTCCGAGGAGGAATCCAAGACTTCATCTACCTCTGCCATGACAACTGATGGTCAAGCCCTGTTCTAAAGTGTTCACACCTATTCGGTTGATAATTGAACGAAAATTGCCGATGCCCATTCCTCCGAAACCAAAAGTTCTCGGTCATCAATGAAGAATCGCCCGCTGTAATCACGCCGTACTTCTGAACCGATGGAAAGGCCGTTCGCTTCAAATCCATCAACGATCTTCTGTGGCAGAAGGATGGTCATGACTGAACCCCTCTTATTATCCCCCATACCTTGAAGTGAAACTGCCCCTAAATTCCCCGAAATACGCTGTTCTATATCTTCAGTAGGAGCGGGAATTGGCCTCCCACTTGGGTCCTCAGTCACCCCGCCCATCAATAGGGATAGAGCTACTTCCAAATCATCATCTATTGCATGTTCGAGCCTGCATGCTGTTTCATGAGCATTACCGTTGTATGGTAGGACCTCAAGAAGAAGTTCAGCAAGACGATGGCGTCGCTTCATTTTCTGACCATGAGTCAATCCATCCTCGGTCAAAATTGCCCCTTTGTATGGAATGTATTCAATAAAACCCCTTGCAGCGAGACGTTGAATCATTTCCGTTGCGGAAGCTGGTGCAACACCAAGTCGCGATGCGAGATCACCAGTGCGAACCCTTTGATTCGGATCCTGCTCATAGAATTCATACATCGTTTCAAGGTATTCATCCTCAAACTCCTGGAAATGGCCAACCATATGAATACGCCTCGGGTTTAC
Organism: Methanobacteriota archaeon; assembly: GCA_002726495.1. Classification (GTDB taxonomy): domain Archaea; phylum Thermoplasmatota; class Poseidoniia; order Poseidoniales; family Poseidoniaceae; genus Poseidonia. Next base: position 49,636 of record PBTH01000062.1, read on the forward strand.
TACCCATCCTCTGCCTTGAAAACTTTACTACAAGCGGGACATCTCACCGAACCGCCATAAGACTCTGGAATTCGAAGTGTTTGAGAGCAATCTGGACAGGATATCTCAATTTTTCCATCCTTAGATTTCTTTGACTCTGATGAAGTTTGAGCTTCGGTTGTTGAAGTTGAATCCGGTTCTTCTTGCTCGGGGACTTGAGCCTCAACCTCAAATTTAGTTGAGCAATCTGGACAGCCAACTGAACCCGAATAATCGGATGGAACTCGAAGCCTTCGGTCACACTCAGGACATTGTACCTCAATCTTCTCTTGACTGGGGGAGGAAGAGGCTTTCTTACGTGGCGAAGATGGTTTTTGGACGCTTGACGAACCTTCAACACGATTCATGCGAATACGCAACACAAGTGATACGACTAAACCTCCAACCAGACCCCATATGATGGCACCTACTGGCATTGATTCGGATTCGCCCTCCAAAGGCTCGCCTGAAACATAGGATTCTTGGTCTGAAACCATGGTCCCATCGATCGACCAAACCGCTTGAATCACAACATTGGAACCTTTAGGCCATACCAAATCCATTTCTACGCTAAGGGACTGAGATGAGCCCCAACTTGGCGATGCAGTCGATGAAAGAATCTCATCGTATTCATTCTTCAGGATGAGGTTGCCAACACTCGTTGAAATCGGACCGGACTGATGAAGTGTCAATTTGATGGTAGCTGTATCACCTTGTGCAGGTAAAATAGGCTGGGGAATGTCCTCCATTTCGACCCAATATACCGTTCTCTCTTCAGGAACATTGACAGATACTGATAGCGCACCTGGCCCAATTGACCAATCTTCCGCTGATATCTTCAAAACTATTTTTTCAGCATTAACTTGTCCAAATGACATTTGTTCAGTATGGATGCCCTGCTCAAGAAATTTGACATATTCAAAGAGGTACACCGTTGTATCGGATGTTTCATACCCTAATTGAACCAAAACATCTCGAGGTTTGCCTTCGTCCAATTCATAAACGACCTCAAAAGATAATCCTGAATCTTGGGACCATACGACTTCATTGATAGTCAATCCAATTGATTGTTGTTCCATAACGGGCAAGGTGAAATTCCCCGCATTGACACCATCAATACTACCATCATCACTCTCGAGGGCCCATTCAAGCACATGTTCACCAGAATCAATGAAAAGGAAACTCGATGAAACTTCTCCGGCCTCACCGGATTTTAAGATGAGCCAATCACCCACTGACGGTTGGCTTGTGAGGTCTGATTGGTCAACAAGAACCATTCGTACCCTGCCTTCAAGGTCGCCAACATTACGAATCAGCATGTTTGCCCTCAATGAATCTCCCAGATGCCATGGACCTCCAGTTAAGGAGGGCGTTACTGAACCTGCGGAGGCAAAGGAGGCTGATTCCATATTGGCTGTGATGAGGATCGGAAGTGTCGATTGGGCCCCGATTCGGCCCTCTGAAAGACTGCAGTTAACGGTCACAGGTTTCGCAGTCATTGAAAATTCCCATGTGAAATTAGAACCAGCTGGTATGGCTTCAGTAGTTGTCAGTAAAACTTCATTTTGAGTGTTGCATTCGATGATTCCGTTAAAATCAACAGTTCCATTGTTTGACACATTGAGGTGGAATACCAATAACTCACCAGCTACAATTGATTCTGAATTTGAAATTAAAGAAGTCATAAGTTCAGGCAAAGGTGGGGCAAGGACAGACAATGTTCCGTTTCTCGAGTGCTGTCCGTTATTCTCTCCAAGCGTTCCATTAAGTTCATACGACCAGTTCATCAAACCTTCCACGGCAGAAAAAGAGGTGGTGATGCTGGCATAAACGGACGACATGGCCTCTACAGAAAAATCCTCAAGAACAATTGATTCATTGTAAGGGCCGTTTTCAATCTCTACATTGATTGAGCCCGTCCAGTTGACATCCCCTTGATTTGAAACAGGCAGTTGAAGTTGGACATAATCTCCATCGTGAATCGAAAGATTACCCGTGATGGCCCCCAATGAATCAACACCCTGGGAGAGGATGCTACCTGCGGCCCCGAGTTCCAAAGAAAGGGGTCTTAATCTCTGGATGGTTCTAGAAAGGGAAAGTAAATGAGTTCCTGATTCAATTCCAACTTCACCTAAAAGTTCAACGTGTATTTCGCTAAATCCATAATCCAGTGAAGTCAAATTGACCGTCACATTCCTTTGTTCGAGCGAACTCAGATTAAACATCTGAGATGGGAGTTGTTGAAGAACAACACCTTCAAGTGATTTGACGGACACATTCAGTTCAACATTAGCGTAACTTCCATCGGTTTCATGAAGTTCCAAAGTGAACGAATAATTTTCAGTTGAAAAGGTATCGTAATCGTAAATTCCAAAACTAACTTCGTCGATGACTCCTGAGCCATTCGTGGCATGAACAGAGGGCACTAATGACAGAAGAAGGAGCGTGACGAGGACGGCGGGAATCCGACTCCGAAATGCGCCGTTACCTCCGCCCATGGTGCTTGTTGTTTGAAGGGGTTCTTCACCTTCACGCTGAAAGAAGTTGTGAGGGCATGTTTATTCAACATTGAACTGCCCCCCGTAATCAATGCAGGACGAACGTTTGTTGGAAGTGAGTCCCGAATTCTTGGTTCGGGCCATTCTTCATCGCCGTCAACGGCTTGCAGAAATGATTCCAAAACAGCTTGAATCTCGCAAAGATGAGAAGGAAATTGCAGAGGCATTGGCAAGAGATGCTAAACAACGTAGAGACGAGATCAAAACAAACCTGGACGAATTCTCTAAACAACTGAAAAAACTCGACGAGGGCAGCCCCCAACACGAAAAAATGCTTGTTGAGCGGGATACATTCATTCAGGAGGCTCAAAAATCCGAGCATGAGTATCTAGAAAATGAACTCTTCAGAAGAAGGAGCGATTCCAGAACCAAGCGACTCACACATGCACTGAACGATTGTGAACGTTCGATTGAATACTGGGAAGGAGTGCTTGATAATGGATTTGAAGAGCTCCTTGTCGATGCTACACGGGTCAAACAAGGAGGACCCTCAAGTTATGCTCTATCAAAAGGAGCAAAACCTGAAAGGAGGTTGAAAAATGAGTGAGAAACCATGCCCTCACACAGGCTTTTCATCATCCCAACAAAAGCAGTGGCCACTTCTTCATTCCCAATTGCTGGGAACTCTTGAACTTGAAGGAATAGAATCCATTTCAGAATCATATCTGAAACAACTCTCCGAAGAGATTTCCTCTACGATTCAGAATTCCGCAATGAGCAGGGAAGAAACAAAGGCCCGTGAGCGAATCTATCAACATCTCAAACACAATATTGAACACAAACTTGCAGGCAGTAAACTCCACGCCTTTGGCTCAACTCAGTCTCAAACCTCATTGGGTGTCGGAGATCTTGACCTTTGTCTTGTTGTTAATGGCCCATCTCCAAGAAAAATCCTCAACAAAATACGAAACATTTTGACCGAACTTGAAATGAATGAAATTGAGGTTATTGGCCGTGCGAAAGTACCCATTATCAAATTCAAAGAACCCGAAACCGGACTGCCTATCGACATCTCTGTCAACAATGAGCTTGCACTTTACAATACTGAACTTATTCGGTCATATGCAGATACTCATCCGATGGTCCGCAATGCTGTTCTAACCGTGAAATTCTGGGCATCTTCTCGCGGTATCAATCAGGCCTTTATGGGGACCTTGTCTTCATATGCATGGACGCTGATGGCATTGGCTGCCATGCAATTGGATCCAAAGGTCCAACTGCCAAACCTGCAAAAAAACGCTGACAAAAACATCATCCGTTTGGACGAAGAATACGATGTAGGATACAATTCAGAATCCAATTTTGAATGGAATCCTGAACTGGACCTGGCCACATCTTTTGTCGCTTTTATTCACCGATTTGTATTTGATTGGCCATTTGAAGAAGATGTTATCTCAATACGCAACGGCGGAACGCTCTCTCGCAAAGATAAGAATTGGAATCAAGGTGAGCCAGAAGCATTTGATCTGCTTCCAGACTCTCTTGACCGAAGACTTGGCCTGCATTCCATGCCGATTGAAGACCCATTTTCACTCAACCATGATTTAGGCCGTGTATTGAGGCCGTCAGGCTATCTCACAATTAGAGAAGAATTCCTCAAGGCATGGCTCGGTTTGCTAAAATCCGAACCGTGGTCAGAACTTTCCAAAAAGGAGAATGTAAGTGTAATCGAAGAATTTGATTTGTTTGAAGACTTACGACCACGAGCAATGGATGAAGTCCATGCGCTGCATCAAGAAGTACTTGACAATCTTTCCCGAGTTGAGGAAGAAGGGAGAACCTTTAGCGCACAACGTAAATCCATCAGTCAAGCCATTCAGTTTGCCTTGGGCAAGAGGGATACTCCACCTCAAGGTTCAATCGGCCCAGAAGATGACCGCTCTGAAGAAATCAATGATTCTAAATCACAACTGGACGATTTGACCTCCCAAAGGGATGAATTGGTAGGCAACATTGTCATCTCATCTCCAAAGATATCCGAAACACTTCGACAAACATTTGATCGGATTACGGAACAATTGGATGTGATGAACATCCCTTCATTGGAACGTGAACAAGAGCTTGCATCCCTCTTTTTAGAACTTCAAAGCATGCATCCAATCGGTAAAGAAGTTGACCGATTGAATCGAGAAATCCATCTCATAAAGAAGCCACTTCATGGCAACATCAAACACCTCAACAAAGCCGAAAAGAAAATGAAACGTTCACTGCGAACCAATAAGAAAGAAGCCAAAAAATTACGTCGTGAAAAAGGCCGCCTTGAATCGTGGATTCGTATCAAAAATGGACCGAAAAAACCACGAAAAAACGACAGGCAGCGTGGAAGAAAACATCGGGGACCAAAACCAAGTGATGTCAAAAAGAAAATGGATTCTGGTGAATCGCTTTCTATGGAAGATCTCAGTGCGTTATTACAGCATGGAGGTGTCCTCAATATGGACGCAAAGAACGGTAACTCTCGCCAGGGTAAGCGGAAAAATAAGGGCAAAAACAACTCTTCTAATCACCAAGTCAAGCGTGGTAAGCGAGGAAAAGGCAAGCACAATCAACGAAGGGATTGAGGTATTTGAAATCGGTCATCTGGCAGCAAGGTATTGAACCAAAAAACATGACATATGCTGCTTGTAATCAAGTGCTTACATTGTTTTTTGACGAGACCGGTGAACGTTATACTGAGACCTCAGTTCGCCACCTACCTATTCCCAATTGGAGTGGAAACTTAATTCTCACAAATCCTTCAGGTGACGACCCCACAAAAATCCTCGGCGTACTGTGGGCAACACCCTTCAAGGATGACATCGTACGCGTGGCTGCTTTCGTTATTCACTCCGAGTTCCAAGGCGTTGGCCTGGGAAGTTTGGCTTGGAACCGGTTTGTTGAGGCTGCATTGGATGCGGGTTATCGCCGTGTACAATTGGAAGTAATGGCTAGCAATATTGACGCTCAACGATTCTATCAGCGTAGGGGCATGGCGGTTGAAAAGCATCTTGAAGGCTACTACAAGTCTGGATTGGGCTACATGATGCGTGGACCACTACAATCTGTTAATGAATAACTGAAAGTATTATTTTCCCGCCGCCTAAAGACGCTCCATGCTCGAACGAACGATGGCTCCTCTGGTCAAGATCCCCGGAGTCCGAAGTGTCGCATTGTTTGAAGGAGATGGATTTGTCATCTACCGCTCCCATGAGGATGCAACAAATCACGACAACCAAATGGGCCATTGGACCACTTCATTGGAGGCATCGGCTCACTCAGAGCAACTTACCTTTATTCTTGAAGACGGAACGGTGATGTTGCGAAGAGGGAAACGGCTCAATATGACCGTTCACTGTGCGCCCAACACAAATCTTGGCGAGGTCCGTAAAACACTGGAATCCTGTCATAATCTTCTTCACAATTTGAACTAGTCCGCACATCATCTGCGTGTACGAGCCCATGAAGGGTTAAATGGGGGAGCAAGGTCCCCGTGGATGCGGGAAGATGGGAATCTTCTCCGACCAGGTGAGATGAACAATGGCAGAACTCAAAGATCTTCTGAATGAGCGAAGGAAAATGGTTGACGAAAAAGCCACGCATCACCGCGAAATTCGAGACGATTGGAATGAGAAAACCAAGGATTTCACCTCAACCCGTAATGAGCTCAACAACGAAGTTCGTGAATTGATTGTACAAGTTCGTGAACAACGTGAATTGCGCGATAACATGAACGAAATGGTTCGTGAAAAGAAAAAAGAGCGTGAAGAAGCAAACCAAATGGTTCGTGAGGCAAAGGAAACCATCCGTGGAAAGCAGCCAGACACGCCACCTCAACTTGACAAGCGCGGACGACCGATCCGTCCGGACACCGTTCAATCATTGACACGAACCATGGAACGACTCGAGCGAGAGTTTGAGCAAGGAAAACACCAAGGAAAGAATGAGGTCAAGTACTTCAAAAAGATGAAGGAACTCAGTGCCAAGCGAAGAAAACTAAAGGACGCACAAACTGCTAGCGGGGAAACTGAAGGCAACGAATCCTTGCGAGAGGCTATGGCAAAGCAAGACGCTGCTCACAATTCAGTCAAGGAGGCTGCTGAGGCTGCTCAAAGCGCCCACGATTTGATGATTGAATGGAATTCAGAAGTTGACCGTCAACGAGAAAAGGCTGAAGCTGCTCACCGACGACTGCGAACTTCCAAAAAGGAAGCCGACAAGGAACACAGCCTCTACATTGTATCCCTACGATGCTTGCACTCCATCCAAGACATCTTGCGTGCCATGCGTGGAGCAAGCGCCGGCCAAGGCCAACGCCCAACTGCAAACAATGAAACTCAGGATTTGATGGCGAAACTACTCTCTGGTGAAACGCTTTCGACAGAAGAATTGATGCAACTTCAGCGCTTTGATTGAAGAATGAAACGGGGAACACCTCAAAGACCCCCGTTCACAGCAATCAAACTAGCAAGGTGAGCCTGATGATTCAGAACGACGAAATTGCTAGCATCGTAGAGGAGTATGACCGACTCAAGTTGAGAATCGGAATGACTGCATCGCACTCTGCATTGGATATTTGCGATGGAGCCATTGAAGAGGGGTTTCCTACCGTTGCATATTGTAAAGAAGGGCGCCATAAAACCTATGCGAACTACTTCAAGACTCACAGGAGTTCTTCGGGAAGAGTTGTTCGTGGGATGGTTGACAAGGCCATTGTTCTTGATGACTTCAACGACGTCATGAAGCCAGAGATGCAGGCTGAGATGCGTAAGAGAAACGTGATATACATCCCAAATCGCTCGTTTACATCCTACTCGAAAATATCAGATATTGAAGAAGACTTCAGAGTCCCTATGTTCGGTTCAAGAAACATGCTTCGGATGGAAGAGCGTACTGAAGAGCAGGATTACTATTGGATCTTGGAAAAGGCGGGACTTCCCTATCCTGAAGCCATCGCATCACCCGAGGACATTGATTGCTTGGTGATTGTCAAACTCCACCATGCTCAAAAGAAATTAGAGCGTGGATTTTTCACGTGCGCATCTCATCAAGAATATCAAGAGAAATCTGCGGCCCTGCTTGCAGAAGGAGTCATTGACCAAGAGTCTCTTGATGGCGCTCGCATTGAACGCTATGTCATTGGGCCTGTATTCAATCTCAATTTCTTTTACAGCCCACTTGCTGAAGAGGGTGAGCGATTGGAACTGCTTGGAGTTGATTGGCGGTTTGAATCATCATTGGACGGCCATGTCCGGCTTCCTGCTCCTCAACAAATGACCATGCCATTGCATCAACAAATACCGGAGATGACCGTTGTAGGACACAATACTGCTACAATTCGTGAATCGTTATTGGAGAAAGCATTCGAACTTGGCGAGAAATTCATTGAAGCCAGTAAGGAACATTACCATCCTGGAATTATCGGCCCATTCTGTCTCCAAACTTGCATTGACAAGGATATGAATTACTACATTTATGATGTAGCCCCACGTTTAGGTGGAGGTACCAATGTCCATGTAAGCGTCGGCCATCCCTATGGGAATGCAACATGGAGGAAACCAATGTCAAGCGGACGACGTATTGCCATGGAATTACGAATGGCCGCGGAACAAGACCGTTTGTTGGAAGTCCTCACGTGATGAGGCTTACTCCACATCGTAGAATACTTCGTTACGTAGGTCATACCAAGGTATGATCCCAATATCTGAGGACCCATCATAGTGTCCCGTAGTCTCAACAAAATAGAACATGGTATTGGATTTCGCACCATCTCCCATGTAACCGTCTCCTGAAAAGTTCTCTAGAGCTATAACGACCCAAGCGTGGCCGCCCCACTCTTCGTTTTCATCGGATTTACTATCGCCAAGCATCAACGCTGCATCGTATCCCAAGTTCTCAACTAAACTGATGTAAAGGGCACTGGCATCTTCACAATCGCCACCTTCTTCCCACAACATCTCTACAGGATATTTTGGATACTCTGTTTGATTTTGAGTGCTATCGAGGTCGTACAAGTAAGGGATATCTCCGACAAATGCATGAATGAAACGAGCAATGTCATGGCTTGAATTGTATCCATTTGCTTGAGCCATTGATTGCAATTCAATCGCTAACTGAGAAATGACTGGTTCGTTTGGAGTGGAGAAGGCAGCATATTGTGGAATAATATCGGAATAGGAATTTGCATTTGACCAATCTATTGCGTGATTCATTGTTCTATAGGATGCATATGTGCTATAATTAAGCGCCCATGAAAGGCTGTAATACTGACCTTCAAAATCCCAGTAGTACTCTCGTATGTTCGTAAGGAGGTAGTCAAAAGGTTGGATGGAAAATTGTAGAATACCATCATCCTTTTCTCCATCAGCCGAACCATCAGCTGTCATGGTAATGTTCTCCATCATCGTCATGCTATCGAATGTAAATTCAAAGGCTTCAATTCCTTCTGACGGATTGAGGTCGATATCATCGTCAGAAAACGGATCCGAATCATGAGCTGTGATTTGAATGAAATGGTAGCGAAGATTTTCTTCCAGATCGATGTGGTAATTTTGATTGAGAGTTACTTCGCCTCCAGTTTCAACTTCAACATACGAGGACATGTGGGATGGCATGCAACCGATTGAAATATTATTTACAGTCGTACAAAAGTAAATTTCACCTACGCTATCAAAGAAATCAACATCATCCAAAAGTGTGAATGATTCCAAACGAATGTAAATTGCTGAATCTCGGAAATCATTCAAATCTTGCATATCTGGAATACCATCATTATCATCATCATCATCACTGTTGTCGCCAATTCCATCGTTGTCAAAATCTTCCCATTCCAATGAGTTGCTTGGGAATACATCTGAATTGTCACCGTATCCATCTCCATCGCTATCAACCCACTCTGAAGCGTCATTTGGAAAGGGGTCTGCATTGTCTCCGGTTCCATCACCGTCTGAATCTGCCCATTCCGTAGGGTCAAGTGGGTAAAGGTCCAGAAAGTCAACAACTCCATCATTGTCATCATCCAGGTCCTCACCTGAATCTTGACAGCCGTCAACATCACGATCGGTGTCAAACGTACGCATCCAGTCAAGTTCGCCTCGCGAACAATCATCACTCACATCCGGTAAACCATCGTTATCATCGTCTTCATCCTCAGATGCATCTCGGCATCCATCACCATCATAATCGGTTTGCAATGATGATGTCCAGCCCTGTTCACCGTCGTAACATGAATCAATGAGATTGGAAACTCCATCTCCATCAACATCGTTTTGGTCGGTGGATGTTTGTCTAAGAATGGCATACAAACCACCCATGACAATTGAAACAAACAGGATTCCAACAACCAAAATAACCGGGAAGATGTTGCTCTTTGCAACCGTTTCCCGAATTTCTGAAACCTCATCAGAGATGTCTTCTGGCGCTGGATTTGGCCATATCATGCCCTCAAATTCAGCAAATTCATCATCCGACATATTTACCAGTAATCCGAGGTAATGCGATCATGATTTAGAGTTGTTCCCTGCCCGCCAATCGCGATGATTTTACCAAAAGGTATTATTTTCATTTGATCCCTCGTCCTTAGGTATTGATTGAACACCCTCTGAGTCCAATGAATCCAGCGGAACCAATTGATTTTGAACATCCAAATTAAGAATCCTTTCAACATCATGGCCACGGTTATTGAACAGGAAACGATTGATTTTTGAAGCAATAACCTCAAGTCGTCGGCGTCCAAAGATTGAAACGAATTCGAATGGTTCTCCCGTCTTGAACACAAGTTTGAGTTCCTCAACGGTATGAACTTGTCCACTTTCGCTGTCAACATACTCCCTGGTTATGAATTTCGCAGCTCGCATCTCAGACACACGTCCCGCTTCTACCCAAGACAAGGACAACAGCAAAAACGTCTGATGATACCTAAAGAGGTCCGTTTTCGCGTTAAAGTGATATGTCTTACCAGTGCTTAGGATTGTTATGAGAAAAAATAGAACTCCAATAAGTTGTGTTTGAAAGGCTTCAAAGGGGTGCGAAAAGGCAAACATTACAAACAAAAAACTGAATGCGAAACCGGATAATGTTTTTCGCGTGGTATCCCAAACAAAACCAAGATACAATTCATCTGAACCCGCAGCATCCACCACATCTTCGACGGGAACGGTCATGAAATTCCCTCACGATTGGAAGGGAAGCCATTCTTGAGAAGCAGCATCAAAGTACGAAAGATTGCCTTCGGCATCACGGGACCAATGTACACCGTTCTCTTCCCATTGTTCTACATTTGATTCAATGGAAGGGAGGGCTTTGTCTTCGCTTGCTGCATATTGCTCGGATGCAGCATCGGTCGTCACGTTGGAATCGAACATTGTGCTTGTATCGTCCGGTTTACGCATGAACATGAAGCCAGCGCCACCTGCAAGAGCGAGTACCAAGAGTGTGATGATTCCATAGAGCATTCCGTTGCCGGAATCTGCGACCTCGGTAACCGAGCGAGTTGCATCTTCAGGGTAAGCATCCAGACGGTCTGCAACACCGTCTCCATCGGTATCCAGAGATTCGTTAGCATTGAATTTGAAATCGTCCTCTGCGTCACTTACTCCATCACCATCAGAATCCAACTGCAGTAATGCACAGCCATTGGCATCAATGAGTTCGCCTGCGGGGGTGTTCGGGCAATTGTCAAGATGGTTTTTGATACCGTCTTCATCATCGTCTTTTTGTTGCTCAGCACACCCGTCAAGGTCCACTGGTTGCGTGATTGGTGTGTCGGGGCATTGGTCCACATTGTTCATGATATCATCCAAATCTTCGTCCTTTTGAGAGTCAGAACAACCATCGCTATCCGGTTGTTCACCCGCAGGGGTAACCGGACATACATCACTGGCATCAGAAATTCCGTCATTATCAGCGTCCAACTGGTTGGTTGCGCAACCAAGGAGGTTGACACTCAATCCATTTCCAGTACCCGGGCAATTATCAACATCATCAGCAACTGTATCTCCATCCGTATCCTTCTGAGATGGGGCGCAGCCTTGAGCATCTGCAACCTCATTGGTTGGAGTTGAATCACAAATATCGCTTGCGTCAACAACGTTGTCTCCATCGGTATCTCTCTCATTTGCAGCACAGCCAACGCCGTTAACCGGCAAACCTGCGGTGGTGGTTGGGCAAAGATCTCTGTCGTCGGTAATGTCGTCGTCATCGGTATCGAGTTGACTGAGGGCGCATCCTGCTGCATCAACGGTTAGCCCAAGAGGCGTATTTGGACATGCATCAAATGCATTCATGACCATGTCGCTATCGCTGTCCTCTTGACTTGAGGAGCAACCTACATTGTCAACTTGTTCTCCAGCTGGCGTTCCTGGGCAAGCATCACTTGCGTCGTTAACTCCATCCATATCGCCATCGAGTTGAGATGCAGCACAGCCGTTTGAATCAACAGATTGGCCGGCTGGTGTACCGAGACATTGGTCCCCGTTGACACCACTGGCATTGTCGCCGTATCCGTCATTATCTTGGTCGGCCCACTGAGTCGGGTCATTCGGGAACGCATCGCCATTCAAACCGGCTGCATTATCACCGTAACTATCGCCATCCGAATCACTCCATTGGGTTGAGTCCAATGGGAAGGCGTCGGGGTTGTTACCTGCTTGATTGTCACCAAATCCATCTCCATCTTCATCAAACCATTGCGTGTTATCACTTGGGAATTGATCTCCATTGTTTCCATTTGGATTGTCACCGTAGCCATCACCATCTGCGTCTTCCCACTGAGTTGAGTCGCTTGGGAAAGCGTCGGGTGTTGTTCCTGATGGATTATCACCATAACCATCACCATCTGCATCGGACCATTGTGTAGAATCACTTGGGAAAGCGTCGCCGTTAGTCCCCGAGGGGTTGTCGCCATACCCGTCTCCATCGGAGTCTTCCCATTGGGTTGAATCCGCTGGCCATGCATCGGGGTAGTTACCTGTGGCATTGTCCCCATAACCATCACCGTCTGAGTCTGACCATTGGGTTGAATCGGTAGGGAATGCATCAGGATAGTTGCCCGTTGCGTTATCTCCATATCCATCACCGTCTACATCGGACCATTGAGTTGAGTCGTTAGGGAAAGCATCAGGGGAGTTTCCACTTGCATTGTCCCCATACCCGTCTCCATCCATGTCTGAATACTGAGTGGAATCATAGGGGAATGCGTCGATGTTGTCGTTGTATCCATCGTTATCACTGTCTTTTTGATCCAATGCACAGCCGGACAAGTCAACCGTTGCTCCGGGGGTTGTATTGGGACACAGGTCCAATTCATTCGCAACACCATCGCCGTCATCGTCGATGGAAAGAACGAAACAATCTGAATCTCCGATGAGTTGAACATTCACGGCCGAGTAGAGGTCAGCAAAGACACAGTAGGTACCTGATGAGGATGGTGTGGTGTAATTGAAGTAGGGCAAGGACATGTTTTGTGCAGTAGCAGTTACAGAAGTTAACGTTGAAAGCGCTATGTTCGCGCCCGATGAATCCTCAACCCGATATTGATATTTGTAACTGTCACCTGTTACCAAATCTAAGCCTTCAGCCCTAACGTTATTGGTTGAAGCAGTGGAACTTGCAGAATAGGAATTGATCACCAATGCTGGCAGCTGAGGGATGAATTCAACAAAATGGTCACCGGTGATATTGTCACTGGTGTCAATGTTAACTACAGAATTATTGAGAGAGAGTTCAACATAGAACATGTGGTCATTCATGGTCGTTGGTCCAGCCCAAGTGATTTGATGGCTTATCGATGAATTAACTGGAGTAAAGGTCCAAGTGTCTGAATCGATCATTGAAGCGTTGATGGCTGTGTTTGTATCGTTTGAGACAGTGAAATTATTAAACAACTCTTGATAATCCAAGGTAATCCAACGCAATGAATAATCTGTTCCTATGGAAAGATTGGTCAAGAAAATATCACCAGTTGTTGAGGATGTCGCTGATGCTTCAACCATCTCAAGGTACACTTCACCCATGCCGCTATTCAAGGCCATTCCTGAAGCATCGCTTAGGGTTGATGAAACCATGAGGTCGGATTCGGCCAATGTCGTTTGAATTGAAATGTTCACCGAATGTGTGGTATTGGTTGCGTTGAATGTACCGTTTGAGGAGGCAGCCCAAACTTCACCATCGTCAAGATACATTTGACCGTAGGATGAATTGTAAGAATAATTTGTTCCAACGGTAAGACCTGAGAATGTAAGCATTGCAGAGGTTCTATTGGTGATGCTAACCTCCACTAGTTCCATACTTTGACCGCCACCAGGATTGTCGGTTGTGATTTCAATATCATAGATGTTCGTCGCAGAAGACCATCCGTAAACATCAAGATACGTAGTTTGATTAGAAGAAGCAGTTACCTGCATCGATTCAACATTCGAAGTCCCACCAGAACTCGATAGATAACTTCCAGAAGCCGAATCCCATCCAGTGTCAATGTCACCACCGACATGGTTGAAGGTGATGTTGGCGTAGTAAGTGACGCCGCTGATCATGTCAATTTGGAAGTAATCAACATCGGTTGATGAGTCAATGGAAAGTCCAGTACATGTCAAGGGTAGAAGTGAAGCTTGCGAGGCAGTTGCCGTCGTATCATTCGGTTCAAGAATATCAGAAGCGAGCGTGTTGTTTCCAGAGCAGTTTGTCACTGATGAGCCGTTACCACCGCCACCAGTACCACTACTAACGGTGAATTTGTTTAACGTTAGATTCCAACTGCCCACTCCAGCATAACGTGAGATCTCGATGTAAACCATTCCTCCATGGGCGCTGGTCGTATTTGTGGTCAATGTTTCGGGATTGTTTGCGTAGGAGTCATCGAGGTAGGTGAGATTGGCATCATAAAACAAGAGGTCAAAGTCGTTGAGAACCGTAGTCCCGTTTGCAAAAGTCGTGGACGATGGGAAGGAAAGCGAAGCATACAGGCCTTGATTGGCGGTTAACGCTACTCTGAGATAATCGGAATCATCACCGTAATCGAGTTCTCCGTTGCCATTGTAGGTCCCTGAAAAGATGTAATTGGTGATATTAACCGTCGTGTTATCGGGTAGATCTCCGCCAGAACCGAGGTCATTTTGGTTAACACCCACGGCAGAAACACCGGGAGTCGTTAGAGATAGGAGTGAAGTAATCATCAACATTAGGGCTACCGAAATAGACCTTGCGGGCTGATTGCTCTTCGGATTAGGACGTTGCGCCATGACCTACCTACATGTGCAGGGTTTATCAGCCTCACCACTGCATTGCGATTAAATTGCAGTTGGAGCAACATGACCGTCTTTCTTGTCATCGGGCTTACGTACTCGGGACCAGACGCCTCCCATGAGTTTTTCATGGCAGCCGGCACAATAATGGAAACGGCGATAGGCCTCTCGGAACGAGTAGGCTTTCTTACCAGTAGCAACCAAGTAACCTTCTGGAGACAAGCGTGAGACTACTGTACCACCCTCTCCACACCCAGGCAAGTCGCAAACCGGTTCATTCGTCATGTTAGAGACTCCACTTTTATGATTCATTAACTCTTGCCTTGGACCAACAAAATTTTCAATCTTCTTCATCCGGTTCTTGAACCGGTTCGATGACGACCAAGGGGACGTTTGCTTCAATGGCCTCACCTTCATCGCAATGAACAGAAATCACAGTCCCGGAAACAGGTGCTTGTATCTCATTTTGCATCTTCATGGCTTCAAGTATCAAAATGACTTGACCTTCTGAAACCTCGTCTCCTTCCGAAACTTCTACCGTGACAACCTTGCCTGGTATATTGGCTGAAACTGTTCCAGATTTTTTCTTCTTTCCGCCACCTGAGCGACGTTGTTTTGGAGCAGGGGGGGCATCAGGCATTTCAATTTCGAAGGTCTTCCCTTCAACGGTAGCCTTCCAAGATGTACCCTCTCCTTCAAGTTCAACTTCATATTCCGTACCATTGACGATAATTTTTCGTGTTTCAGACATACAATTACCTCCATGGTGAACGTTGACTTCGGGCGTGCATCAATGAAGAGCGGCCTGTAACCATTCGCCGATGGTCCTGGGACCATGCTTTTCCAAGGTGACGAGCGACCTCCGCAGGATCTTCACCCTGCTGTTGAGTGACGGCCAAGACCGCAGCAATGGCTGCCATTCGTAATTCATCTTCCTTTGTCATCAAAAAACCTCACAATGGTATGTTCCCATGCTTCCGAGCAGGCCGGAGTTCTTCCTTATCCTTGAGCATCGCAAGTGCCTTGCACAATTTTTGACGGGTTTGATTTGGCTCAATCACATCATCTAGATACCCCAAGGCTGCTGCTTTGTATGGATTCGCAAAGGTTTCTTTGAAATCTTCAGTTAAGCGTTCACGCTCTTGTTCTTGATTTCTTGAATGAGCAATTCTACGACGATGTATAATCTCAACAGCTCCATCGGCCCCCATAACGGCCAACTCAGCACTCGGCCATGCCACGTTGTAATCTCCACGGATGTGTTTACTCGACATGACATCGTAAGCACCGCCGTATGCTTTACGGAGAATTACAGTCAACTTAGGTACGGTCGCCTCAGCAAAAGCATAGAGAAGTTTTGCACCGTGTCGGATGATTCCACCCCATTCTTGATTGGTTCCTGGAAGGAAGCCTGGAACATCTTCAAACGTGATCAAAGGGATGTTGAATGCATCACAGAATCGAACAAAGCGTGCGGCTTTATCGCTTGCATCAATATCCAAACAACCTGCAAGGACTTTTGGTTGATTCGCCACAATTCCAACGGTATTGCCATCAAGATGGCCAAAACCAATGACGATATTTTGGGCCCATTCAGATTGAACTTCCATGAAACCGCCGTCATCAAGAACCTCGGTGATAACATCAACAACATCGTAAGGTTTTGATGAATCTTCTGGGATAATTGTATCAAGGGATTCACAAAGACGGTCCCTTGAATCACTAGTTTTCTTGATTGGTGGCCGTTCAAGATTGTTTTGTGGTAGCATGTCACACAAATCACGAGCCATTGCAATGGCGTCTTCATCATCTGATGCTGTAAAGTGTGAAACTCCAGATTTAGAACCGTGGGTAGAAGCACCGCCAAGGTCCTCAAATGAAACCACTTCGTTGGTGACGGTTTTGATCACTTCAGGACCGGTGATGAACATGTGAGCGGTTTGGTCAACCATGATTACAAAATCTGTAATTGCTGGCGAGTAAACTGCACCACCGGCACATGGACCCATAATAACAGAAATTTGAGGTACGACCCCCGAGGCCCTGACATTTCGGAAGAAAATCTCGGCATAGGATCCGAGAGAAGCAACGCCTTCCTGTATTCTCGCGCCCCCCGAATCGTTCATCCCAATAACGGGACGTCCGGTTTTGAGCGCCATATCCAGAACCTTGCAGATTTTCAAACCGTGCATCTCACCAAGTGAACCACCGTAAACGGTGAAGTCTTGGGCGAACGCAAACACTTCTCTTCCATTGATGGTCCCATGGCCGGTGACGACGCCATCACCAGGAATTACATTCTTGTCCATGTTGAAATCACGGCATCGGTGTTCAACAAGGGCATCAATTTCCTGGAAACTTCCATCGTCGAGCAACATCTCGAGACGTTCTCTTGCTGTCATTTTACCGCGGTTATGCTGAGCATCAACCCGTGCTTGACCGCCTCCAGCCTCGCTTCGAGACTTACGATTTCTGAGGTCTTTAAGACGCTCTTCTGTACTTGACATGGACTTCCCCCTTCCTATGGATGAAAACGCCGCCCTTATGCGTTGCTCTTGTAATTCGCTGAAAATGGGCGTTGAAGAGGGTTTTAGATTCCCCCCAAGGGGCGCGTTGATAGGGAGGCGCCTCTTCCTAAGTCCATGGCCCAACCGCTGCGTATTGTCGTTGCCAAGCCCGGACTTGATGGTCATGACCGAGGTGCAAAGGTAGTGGCGCGTACACTTCGTGATGCAGGGCACGAAGTGATTTACACTGGACTTCGGAGGACTGCCCAACAGATTGTTGAAACCGTTCGCGATGAAGATGCTCGTTTCCTGGGCCTCTCTTCGCTTTCAGGCGCTCACAGTCACCTCTTCCCCAAAGTGTGTGAACTGCTCAAGCAAGAAGGACTTGAGGATGTCATCGTATTCGGAGGTGGAATCATACCTCATGAAGACCGTGCTGATTTGTTTGCGGCCGGTATCAAAGCAATATTCGGACCGGGAACACCGACTGCTGAAATTCTAGATTTTATCCAACATGCGAATGCTATGGATGATGCTGGCGTAGGCCAAGAAAACGACTGGCATTGGGAATCTAAAGCATAGGTGTCTCATCATGAACGATGAAATTTCCCGAGCACTCAACGGTGAACGGCGAGCTCTTGCAAGGGTGCTTTCCGCCATTGAAAATAGGACAGTT
This sequence comes from Methanobacteriota archaeon, assembly GCA_002726495.1. Classification (GTDB taxonomy): domain Archaea; phylum Thermoplasmatota; class Poseidoniia; order Poseidoniales; family Poseidoniaceae; genus Poseidonia. The sequence goes on from PBTH01000062.1 coordinate 67,610, forward strand.
TCAATTGAGGAAATGAGCGGCAGTGACAGTTCGAGTACCGAGGATATCATGTGGAGTACCATGGCAATTACAGGCGCCCCAGGAGTCGGAAAGTCTGTTCTCGTTGACGCTTTGATGACTCTGTGGGCAAAACAAGGCCATCGTATAGCATTGCTCGCCGTCGATCCAAGTTCACCAAGAACTGGTGGGGCGTTATTGGGAGACCGGGTACGAATGACATCTGTTGACAATCCGGCTATCAAGGACCAGGTATATGTCCGCTCAATTGCAACACGAACGGCATCTGGAAGTGTCCCTCTCATTGTTGAAGACATGGCTTCTTTCCTTCATTCATGTGGATGGAACCGGGTGCTCATAGAGACCGTTGGCTCGGGACAGTCGGAACTGCGCTGCGCTGCTGTTGCAGACCGAATTGTTGTTGTTGAAGGGCCAGCCCGCGGAGATGGAATCCAAGCGGAGAAGGCTGGATTGCTCGAACTTGCTGATGCTGTTCTTGTCAACAAAGCCGACCTTGACGGAGCGAAAAAACACGCTTCCGAACTTCAAGAATCGTTCGCGCTTGGACAAAACGAAGCACCTCCAGTTCTGCTCACTTCTGGCCTCCAAGGAATCGGAATTGAGCAGGCTGCCGAGATGTTGTTTGAACTGAAAGCCTCCGACAGAGCAACCAAGGCAAGGATGAGGGAGCGACTTCTTGCCCGTCATGAGCGCCGGCTGGTCAACCACCCCTCCTATAATGAGTGTTTGAAGCGGCTTACGGAGGGGACAATTGATATTGAGAATGCACTTTCAATCCTCCAAGGGGAGCATGATGAGTGACCAAGTTGAGCTGACCAACCCAGTAGATACCTCGGTTGGAGGCATGAAAGGCCACATCCTGCGTAGAACAATACACATTGGCATGTGTGCCATCCCTTTCGTTTACTTTTCTTGGGGCGAAAACGTGTCGTCCAAACTCGACATGGAACTGCAACAAATTGTTGCTTCTGTGATATTGATTGCGCTTGTTGCGGAAAGCATACGATTGAAATTTGGGATTACGATCTTTGGACAGCGTGATTACGAAGCAACGCAGATCTCTGCACTTGCATGGGGGGCCTTCGGAATAGGAATGGTCCTTCTATTGGCCCCTCACGAGGCATATGCATACCCATTAATTCTGTCACTTGCACTGGGCGACCCATTGATGGGTGAACTGCGAAGAAAGGGTATCGAATCCCGTAAGGTCATGATTTATTCAACGATATTGATACTCGCCATATGGCTTGCCTGCTCCGTTCAATTTGACACGCCCGTAGTGATCTCATTGATTCTAGCCCCCGTTTGTATGATTTCTGAATGGCCCCGGCTGCGATACATTGATGACAACGCCACCATGCTTCTAATTCCTCTTTCTTTGATTTTAATTCTTGAACCGTTTTTCAAGGTCATGGTTTGAGTAGGGCACTCACGCATCAATTTCTCTCAACATATTCAAATGGGGGCTAGCCTTGGTTTCATTTGAGGAGAGCCCATGTCCGATGAGCAAACATCAAACGATCCACCCCAAAGTGCGTACTTCCTTGGCTTTGCCCTTGCAATAGTTCTTCTTGGAATTACCATGTTCCAATACCCACTTTGGTGATTTTTTCATACAAGGATTGAACATTCCTTCAAAAAGGAAGCCACCAACCAAAGCATATGTGCGGCATTGGCGGTATGCTTGGCCATCCAGATATCGCCGTGGCGCAGCGAATGAACAAGTTGCAAATTCACCGCGGCCCTGACGGCCAAGATACTTGGTCTGATGAATTCATAGCGCTTGGACATACACGCCTTGCCATTGTTGACCTGAACGGGAGTCAACAACCGATTCATGGTCCAAATCAGCAGACACTAATTGTCAACGGTGAAATCTACAACCATTTGGAATTGCGAAGCAGGCATCCAAACTACCCGTTTACGACCTCAGGTGATAGCGAGGCAATACTCGCCCTCCACAACCATTGTGTGACGCAATACCAACGAATTCCAACCGCTGAAGACCATGCATCGTGGCTATCACAACTTGACGGAATGTATGCTATCGCACTATGGGATGGCAACAACCGTCAACTGGTTCTTGCTCGAGATACACTTGGAATCAAACCCTTGGTCAAATGCGAAGTTGAAGGTACACTTCTTTTTGCGAGCGAAGTCAAAGCATTACGCAGTGATGAGCGCCATGTTCCAGAACTTGATGACTTGGCGCTTGCGGCAAGAATGGTGTGGGAATATCCATTGGATGCAACGACCCTCCTCAAAGGAGTGACACAAGTTCGGCCTGGAACGGTTGAGACATGGGAACTCAACGAACAAGGAGATGCTTTTCTTTCCGGTAAAGCAACCATTGAGCACCGAACCATTTCACCTAAACAATCATGGTCGCCGGTCACACAAGCACCGATACTGCTGGATTCGTTTATTTCGAGCGTACAACAACGACTCATGGCTGATGTCCCAGTTGGAATTGTGTTGTCAGGTGGGCTGGATTCCAGTCTTGTCGCGGCGGTTGCTCAAGAAGCATCCATGCGAGCGAAACAACCCGTTCCGGAATGTTGGACAGTCGCCGAAAGTGAAGACAATCCAGATTGGAAAGCAGCAGAGATTGTCGCTTCACACTTTGATCTCAAACATCATCAGCATATCCTTGACCCCGATGCGTTTGACCGCGCCCTTCCAAATCTCATCTGGCATGGAGAAGACTTGGATGTGACGGTATTGTTTTTCCAGCCCCTCTTTGAAACGATGTCAAAACATGTCAAGGTTGGCCTTTGCGGCCAAGGAGCCGATGAATTGCATGCTGGATATCCTCGCTACAGAAATCTTCCGAGCCATGCAAAACTTCTCAGAGAACGATTAAACGCACTTCCTTCTCAACTTCAACATGCATTAGAACACGGGTCTCTGGATGAAACCGAAGGCTGGCTAAAGCCATACCACCGACCAGAAGAAACTGCAAACTCTCTATCTGAGACCCTACAGTTTGAATTGGATCATGGGCAACTCAGTAATTTCCAGCTTCGGCTGGTTGACCGACATTCAATGGCTCATTCACTTGAAGTGAGAGTGCCCTTCCTCGGAAGGCCTCATCTTGAATGCGTGAATTCATTGCCAATGGCGTGGAGGTTGCCTCCAAGTTTTGAAGAAAAAGCGGCTCTACGTGAGGCCGCTGACCTCACCGGTTTGCCGAAGGAAATCGTACGTCGACCGAAGATGCCAGCCGGAAGGGCGACATCTCCTACGATGTTGGAGATGTTTTTGAAGGAATATTCCACCCAAACTCAGCAACTCGTCAAAAAGTACGAAACATTGTCACCCTTATTCAAGGGACAATCTGAACTTGCCCTCGGACTCGGCCTATTTGAGGCGATGCACATCGTTAATGGTGGAAGGATTAAGAAAGACGGAGACATAATCACATTGCTTGATGAGGTGATAGCATGACCAATGTCCACGATTTGACCTCTGTCCTCGAGTCCATGCGGAAAGAAATTACGGCATGGATGGCAACAAAGCGGGAAGAGATCTCCATCCCAATTTATGGCAGCGTTGACATTCGCGATGCCGGTTGGAAAGTGGGAGTGGTTGATGCCAACCACTTTCCCGCTGGATTCAATAACATCGCAGAGGATGATTTCCCCCATCTTTCTGAATTGTTTAAGGCTCACATCTTGAGAACAAAACCAGAGTGTAAATCCGTCCACATCTATCCCGAAAGCCACACGAGGAACCTTGGATATATTGAGAACATCGCAACGATTCAGCGCTTGATAAAAGGGGCTGGTTTTGTTTGCACAGTTGGGTCACCTGAGCTGTCTGAACTGGGCTTTCTCAAAGGAATATCTGGCCCACTGAAACTTGAGCCAGTTGATGTTGATTCCGAGGGAGAACTCATCGTTGGAGGTGTAAAGCCTGACCTCATTTTGTTAAACAACGACCTCACCAACGGAAAACTTCCAGGATTGACATCTCCAAGTGTGACACCCCCTACTGAGATGGGTTGGCATCAGCGGAAAAAATCTGAACATTACAGGTGTCTACAAGGATATGTTGATGAAATTTCAGAAATGATTGGAATTGACCCCTGGCACCTCATGCCAGAGTGGTTTGTTTCCAAAGACAAGTGCTTAACAGAAGAGGCATGCAAGACAAAACTCGCCAGTGAAATCAATGAATTCATTGCAAAAATACAAGCACGCTATGATGCATATGGAATTGATAGAACTCCGGCTGTTGTCATGAAAAACGATAGAGGCACCTATGGTTTGGGGATTATGATACTCACTTCAGGAGACCAGATACTCAACCTGTCAAACAGAAAAATCAACAAATTAAGGTATGCAAAAGGCGGAGCAGATGTTGAAAGTTATTTGATTCAAGAAGGAATTCCTACTGGCATGCTAACGGATGATGGTGAGCCTGTTGAACCGGTCGTTTACCTTGTTGATGGAGAAGCGGCAGCTTGGTTCTATCGCATCAACCCCAAAAAATCAGACATGGACAACCTTAATTCACCAAGTGCTCGCTTTGAGAATTACACACGCTCCGGTGACAAGTACGGAACCCATGCTCACGGGTGGCATGCTCTTCTCGCAGAGTTAAGCATGCTTGCCATGGGCGCTGAATTAAACATTAAACGGTGATTATATGGCGACGATTCATTGTCTAGGCAGCGGCTTAGTAGGGGCATTTGTTGTCCGGCACTTGGTTGAAGCTGACCACGATGTTCATGTCTACGATTTGAAAGCAAGTGATGTCGATGGCATCACAATGCACATTGGAGACATTACGGGGGAACTTGGCCGTATTCCCGAGGGATTGATTGTCAACATGTTGCCTGGTGATATCGGGGGTGGCTGTACTGAAAGTCTTGTAGAACTCGGAAGAACCGTTGTGGACTTATCGTTTGCTGAAGAGACACCTGACCGGCTCCAACAAAAAGCATTGGATTCCAATGCGACTGTGGTCTGGGATGTTGGTATTGCCCCTGGTTTGTCGAACATGCTTCTTGCTGAGGCTCAAGAAAAATTAGGAGCGTTCAAAAATGCGGAAATAAGGGTAGGTGGGAATCCTGGCCAACCCGACGATGAGTGGTCATATATGGCCCCATTTTCTCCAATTGATGTGATCGCAGAATACACCCGCCCTGCACGGGTCATAAGAGATTCAACGCTTGCAACCCTACCTGCTCTCGATGAGCGACACATCATCAACGTAGGAGGTAAAGGAGAAATGGAGGCATTCCTTTCAGATGGCCTGCGCTCACTTTTGTTCACAATCAATGCACAAGATATGTCAGAATATACGGTCCGGTGGCCCGGACACATACAACGTTACATCGATGAGCGAGATGCTGGTACATTGGATGTTGAGAAATTATTGGATTCTTGGTCTCTTGACAAAGGTCGGAGTGAATTTACTTGGATGGAAGTCAAAGCAGAGGGAAAACATCACCGGCATATCTGGACGGTGATGGACAAAGGTAGTGGCAACGATTCTTCAATGGCTAGAACGACCGGCCTGGTCACCATAGCAACGGTATTGACCATGTGTGAGCATCCTCAAATCCTATCCCATGGAGTCCATTCACCAGAACAACTCCCGCCAGAATTCCTTGACCGCTCCCTCTCCATGATGGTCCAGTCTGGTGTGAACATCGAACATCGAATTGAGCGGGCAGACTGAAAAGTTACACCACCTGCGAGAGGCATGAACCGCTCGCTTTGGTACATTGGAACCATAGCGATTGGACTGTGGTTCTCTGCCTCTGCAATGGGAGGGCTTCTACCTGATGGACTGGCAGAATGGCCGGTCAACATCTTCTGCTGGGGTCTGTTTGCAAAAATCTATTTTTCAACCGATAGAAAGGAACGAATAGAGATGTTAACTGTCGTTGCTATAGCAACTCCAATGGAATTGTTTTTCTCAGAAATTTGGCTTGTTTATGAGTACCAACGAGATTTCATGCCACTGTTTGTACCTGCTGGACATTACTTCTTATTCGATTTAGGAAGAAGAGGTGCTTTACGGTTAAAGGAATCTTGGGCCATGCCTTTACTCCTCCCATTTGTTCCACTCGTTGCTTACGGATTGTATACTGGAGGAGATACATCGGGTATCTTCCTGCTCTTACTCGTTCTAGGATTTACACAATGGGGGCCTCAACCAAGGCTCTATGCATCAATGGCTTGGGCCGCATTGGCGATGGAACTCTTGGGCACGTATCTACAAAACTGGACCTGGGCAACCGATGTACCATGGACCGGACTTACTGCGTGGAATCCACCTCTTCTCGTTGGAGCATTCTACTGTTTTGGAGATTTACTGGTCAACTTGACCGTTGCCAAGTTTGAAGGGGAACCTCCTGGCGAGGCTATAGCATGACCAACCGTGACGAGTTGCGTCGCCGGCGTGAAAAGGAGGCAATGCGGATTCGCACTGCCCTCAACCGCCAACGTGGTGAGCAACGAGCCAACACCAAAGGCGGGGAAACAACCGTCGCTTTCGTAGAGGAACAGAAATGTATTGGTTGCGACCAATGCACCATTGTTTGTGATGATGATGCGATTGAATTGTATTACGTTGATGTCAAGAGCCCCTTGCTTTCTGTAGAAAGCAATCGAAAAGCAAAAATTCTTCGAGATGATTGCACGGGTTGTAGACTCTGTGTCCTCGCGTGCCCAACAGATGCGATCACAATGATAGACCGATAAGGAAGGAAGGAACATGTCTAAGAAAGGAAAAGACCCGTCAGCACAACGCTTTGGAGGAGAATTTGGGCCGTACCGTAATCCAGGAACTACTGGGGTAAGTCTCTCTACATTCAAGACGCTCGTTTGGACCTCAAATATCGGAGGACTTCTGCTTGTGGCTCTCGCTCTTGAACTGCTCGTGGTTAAGCAGAATTTCATGTGGGGATTCTTGTCACTCATCGGTGGTGTCATCGTAGCACTTTTCCCATCGAACTATGAAATCGTGGGCATGGCTGAAGATGAAGAAAACGAATCCTGAGAATCATAATACGATTCAGTGTTCAGCATTGGAGCCGTTATTGGCAACACTTGGTTGGATTCAAGCCTCAGCTTTTTCTCCAACGATGGATTCAACACCTTGAGTCTTCTGCTCGTTAACTTGCCGGGCGAGGAAAGAGACGATGTCAAGGATTTCAATATCTTGGTAGGCTTCGTCACCTTCAAACTTCAAACACTCAAAGTGAGAAACACACTTTGGACATGATGTGAGCATTGTTTCAGCACCGGTCGCCCGAACTTCTTCCATCCGAGAGACACGTAGAGAACGGGCGTCTTCATTGCATGACATCATACTGGAAACACCGCAACACATTGCATCCTCGCCGTGATGCTCCATCTCAACGATCTCAACGCCATCTACGGCATTGATGAGCTCACGTGGTTCATCATAAATTCCCATTTGGCGTCCAAGACGGCATGGGTCGTGATAGGTGACTGTTGTCTCTTCTGTCTTCAAGTTCATATCAAATCCTTGTTCGATTAAGAACTCAGTTGTATGCATGACTTTGACATCTTCCAACTCATAATCACGGGCGAATGTACGGAAACATTCTGCACACGAAGAAACCAAGGTGTCGATGCCTGATTCGTTGATTTTACGTTGATTGTAAGCCTTGAGTTTCTCAAACACTTCATCAAGCCCTTGCCACTTTTGGTCATGGCCACAGCACTTGAGGAAGTCACGGCCAAGGTATGAGACATCGGTCCCCATTTCTTCGAAGAGCGTAAATGCTGCTGTTGTTGAGTCACCCAAGTTCATGGTTCCTTCGTTAACGTGTGAGAACACCATTTCTTGGTCAAGGTAATCAACGCAACCTGGATAATATCCAACATTGGATGTAATCGGATAATCCTCAGTTGCAATGAACTCTGCATCAGCTGCTTCATCGGCTTCAGCAGAAAGTACTGCTTGAAGAACGGTGTGTGGAATTTCGGCTTGTGGACCACCGACGATAAGACTTCGTCGAATGTCAACATACGAATCGTAATCGACAAGTTGTGGGCAGGCGTTGGTACATGCAGAACATGTCAAACACGAATACATAGGAACACCATCGTCTTCATTGTTCCACGAGTTGTAAATGATGTTCAGCTTATCTCCACCGTTGAACAATCGGACAGGACATGCGTCATCACAAAGGTCACAGCCGTAGCATTTGTTCATCTCAAATTCATAACCTCGGGCCATGTAACGCAAGAGAACAAATACAAGTGCGCCGAATGTAATACAAGGAATGAACATTGCATAGGTTAGTTTAGCATCCAAAGACTTGGGGTTCGTATGATAAGTTGGATTTTCTATGTAAGAAAATGCAGTACCACCAAGTGCCATTTCTTCTGAATTCGAAAGGTTCACTGTGTGGCCTCCAAGGTCGCCTGGAGCATTTTCATCCCAGACCAACAAAGGTTGGTAAGTTTGCATTGTGAAACTTGTTTCAGTAGTGATGCTATCATTCAAGGCGAGTGCGCCGGTAACAACGACATCGTAAGTGTAGGAATAGGTTCCAACAGTGAGTTCACTCGTTGCGCCTTCACAGTTTGAGAACGAGACAACATCCTTGCCTGCCTCATTGGTAACTGTAAGTGTCGTTGCGACCATCGTTTGTGTGGATATGTCGTTGATTTTCCGCTCGCTTGAACGGAATTCACAACTGAAGTCAGAAGTGAGTGTTTCAACTTCATCGGGATGGCCATCTGAAAAATACTCGGTGAAATCCGTGACCTTGAATGAGCCTGATGTGGACCATCCTGCGCCACCGTTGAATGTCTGTGAGCCATCGGCTGCGTTTATGCCGTTATCCGGATCTTGATGGCCGTTAGCATCATTGAAGTCGGTAATGATGTATCTTGCGGGTTGGTAAATATTCCAATTCAAGAACGCCGTCGTTGGTATTACACCCGTATCGGACCATCCTCGGTCGTCGGTAAATTCGTTCGTTTCGTGAACATGAACATCAACTGGTTGTGTGCGCATGGCCTCCAGTTCTCCATAATCTTTGATGGTCAAGAGCCCTTTCGCATCCCAAAAACCATCATCATAGGTGTCAAAGGTTGCTACTGTCGCTGCGGAAGAAATGATGAGTGCACCAACGAGGAGTTGTCGGCTCTTTGCAACGGTGAAACTTGTACCCCATGCACGGACGAGAAGCCCTCTTCCAACAAAGTAAATCACAATCCACATCAGTACCCCAGTCATCACCCAAGGTATCGAGTTGAATACTTCTGCAATCCATGGTTCCCGATAACCACACAACAAATCGCCGTGAGAATCCAATTTACAAAAGTCGGACCGGTTCTTCCCGTAGAGTTCGAGGAAGATGTTGATTGAAAACACAGAGATGAACCAAATGTGGGCGAGGTACACCGCACCTGCTGCTGCAAACCAAGGATCTTCAACCGGTCGCTTTTCACGTCCACCAAGGAACGGTGGAAGCGCCAAAATCCCCACGGGAATACCGGTTAGAGCAGCACCCCACCATGCAGCGTTCCATGGGAACATGGGCTGTCCTACAATATCTCCAATGAAACCTGTAGGGACAATAAATTGAGGGAGATACTCTCCCCAGCGTAGGTACCCGTATGAGAAGAGCACGTACCAATCAGGGAATACGAACCCGGCTTGGGCGTATGGATCTGCAGCACCGTGCAGTGGCGGTGGTATGAGCCATGCATAAAACAGGAGAATGGCCATCATGGACGCAAATATGATGCTGTCACGTAAAACTTCGTGAGGCCAGAAGCCGTGGCCAGTACGTGTTCGCTTCCGCTTCTCTTCCGCTTCCTGAAGGTGTTGTTTTTCCTCCATGTACATGGAAGCAACTCTACCGAAATTATCTATTAATCCCATATCTATTCCTCCTAATCAATGTGGCTCCGCAATTCCTTGAACCCAAACAATAAACAAATGTATGATAATGAGCGTTGTGACAATAACAGGTAGAATAAACACGTGGATGAAGTACATGCGAGTTACCGTAAGTGGTGTTAACTCGGAACCGGAGAACAACAATGTTGCTACATACTTCCCAACCAGTGGGCTTGAATTTGCTAGATTAATTCCAATAATCGCTGCACCGTATGCAAGGCTATCCCATGGAAGAAGATATCCTGAGTATCCAAAGACGATTGTCAGCGCCATGAGCGCCACACCAATAAGCCAGTTCAATTCTCTTGGGTTACGGTATGCACCGGTGAAGTAAACACGACACATGTGCAAGAACACGCTAGCAACCATGAAGTGAGTCGTCCAGTGATGAACCGCTCGCAAGATGTAGCCAAACGGAAGTTGTGTCATGATGTATTCCATGCTCGCGTATGCTGGTGAAGGATCTCCTTCGCCGCCAGGGACGTAATAAATTCCTAGGACCGTACCGGTAATGACCAAGATGATGAAAGAAAGGAAAGAGATGCCTCCTAAACAGTACAATGGATACCAATACCAAATGATTCGGAGTTTGTACTTCTCTGCGTGAGTCAATGGCATTTGTCGGTGCATGTTGTAGTAGGCGCCTTTCGACATGTTCCAGTAATCTTGGAGGCGGAAACGAGTATCCAGCCATGAAAAGACCCACAAGAAGGAGCGCTCTGCAACACCCATCTTACCTGTTGATTCCACTGCACGTAGAATATCTCGGCGAGGTGTGTCTTGGTTTTCCTTACGCAGTGTGAACGCAACAAGGACCACCAAGAAGGCGATAAAGAACCAAAGAATCCAAAACATTGTCGTCATTATTTCACCTCAGTCACAGTATGTGTACCAATCCACGTAGTCAGCTAGACCTTCTACAACATCCCCATTCATCTGAATAGGGATGATTGGAAGCCCCACAGGGGCAGGTCCACCGGAGCGGCGAATTCCTGCGTAGTTGAATGTTGCACCGGTTGAACGGTTTCTGTTTGTGTTCATTTCTAGAACCGTTGGGTCAAATCGGGATGAGTGACAGATACAGAACAATTTGGTACCACCATCGTCACCACCGCCAGGCGTCCAAGAATCTTCTGTGAAAGAATTTGATACAAGTTGCCAACCTGGAATGCAACAAAGGTGAGTGCATCGTCCGAACACCATGACAAGATCTTCACTTGGCATGAGGCGGGGGTCTGCTTCTGCTAAATCCTCAAAGTGACCCACATACTTACCGGTTTCATCCATACCCTCTGTAAATTGAAATCGTGCTTTGCCATTGGACTCAGGTGTGCCTGCATATTTTGAATGCTCTACATACATGACGACAACCGGCACCCCATTCCATACCCCAGATGCTCCAGCGGTTTTGGTAGAGGAAGAAGCTGCTTCCTCAACGAATGAACTTTTGGTCATCGATTGAAGATGCTGGGCACCGTACCAAGCAGAATCTTCCCGACCCTTTGCCCAGAACTTGACAGCAAGGTCTCCTCCGCTGCCACCTCCGGGCGGCAACAGGATTGCTGCAAAACCAAGCATCCCCAGTGAAGCGGTGAGAACACCTGCTGCGGTGTTGAATCCATAGCGAAGAAATTGGCGACGGTTGATGGTGGTTGCAGATTCTCCAATGAGACCTCCGGCATCGGATGGAGCGGCTTTGAGTTCGTATTCACGCGCCATCTTTCATCACCACTTGTACTCCCGCCAATCCTTCATGTGTTCAGGAACGAACTTTTTCTGTGAATGTTTTACGATAATGGTATCGGGCAAAACAAACTTGAGATAGATGACGCCGACCATGATGAGAGTGGTGAATGTCATGGCTAAATGGAATGAAAGTTGTTGCTGATCCCAACCTTTTGCAAGGCCATAAATCATTGAGAAACTCCAGTAGCAAATCCAGAAAAGTCCCCAGCCAAGGAAGAACAATGTAAGATAAGAGCCTCCAGACGGCGCTAGAGATGCACTGACTATCGTACCGGATTCGGCCAGATTAAACACGCCGTGATCAATAGCAGAGGTCATTTGTTCCTCGGTCATCTCAGCGTCTTCAAGTGCTATACGAGCATCGCTAACAGAGACTGAACCATCAGCAACTCCACGAAGTAATTGTGTGATTTTGTCATCCATCATTGATCACCTCTACGCTTGAGTTTGTATCGCAGCCTTAGTTGGTTGCTGCGGCCTTTGTATGAAGTTGAAAAGCCGTAACGGAGGAGAATTCCTGCGAAAATAATCACGCCGATTACTGCGCCAAAACCGAGCAGTCCGAGCCAATGTGCACGCAATTTTGCACCCATGTGATGGAGATCAACGCCGTGATGGTCGGGCTCTGGCGGGCTGACATTTCCGTCGCCAGCAAAGAGCGTTCGAGTCCCCAGTGCATCGGAAGTATCGTCTCCTTCTGGAAGAGCGAAGAGAAGTTGGTTCCAGCGGTCCTCAACACCAGGTCCTTGGTCGCCATTAACGGAATTTCCTGAAATCCAAAAGGTAGCCGAACCGGCTTCAGCAACAGTTGGAGCAATCCAATCAAACACCCACGAACGATCACTGGTAGCAGCAGAATCTTCTGTGTGAGTGAGCGTTTGCTCATCAACAACACCATCAATTTCCCAATTTTGAACGTTCTCGCCCGTAAGCGAACCTAGAGAAACTCGCATTGAGAAACCGGCAGTGTATACGCCACTCGCCTCAGGGCCACCGATCAATTGAAGACGAAGCGTGTATGTTTCACCTGCAACCCATCCATAGGGGACATCATCAAGAATAATTTGAACGGTATTGTCTGCTACTTCGTTGTGGCAAAGACATCCTGATTTTGCGACATCATCGATATCAACTACACCGGTTGAGCCTTGGTGGGATTGAGCCCCCCCAATGCCTCCGTGATACGAAGAAGCGAGGGCTGGAAGGACCAAGAGAAGTCCAACCAAGACCAACAGAGAGGTGCGGGACGTCCGTGTGGTTTTGAGCATGGCCTCACCCTTACATGTTTCCGACTTGTGCGGACTCCTTAAACATTGTCAGCAAAACGCATAAAAAATTGCGGCGCAGTATAGCGTTTTTTAAATAATGATAAACACCTTGCTATTTCGCTGCTTTTTGGCAGGTGTTTAAGAGGAGGAAGGATTGATGATGGAGGAGCGTTTGGAGACACCCGTTAGCCATGGCGGAACGCACTTTTGACAACACATACAACCTCTCCGACAAGCAACTTTTGGAATTGGACGAGGCGGAGGAATTGATGATCAAGGGGGCCCTCGGCGCCGCCGAAAAGATGCTTCTTAGCATGCTAAAAGGGGATGAAGAATGCATACCCGTTCTTTCCAATCTTGGCCATTTGTACGGGAGGTATCTTTCAGAATTTGAAAATGCCATTGAGTATTACGACCGAGTACTTGCTCTCGAACCAGACAATGCTTGGGCAAGAGATGCTCGCCGCAGATACCTACGTTACATAGATTGAAATTTCAAAATCTGTCACACCAAAGTTCAAGGAGATGCTGCGGTCACTGTTGGCCATGGACCCCGCAAACATCCTTATTGCCGGGGTCGGAGGGATTGGTTGCGCTTGGGCTCATCAAGCCTATTTACGATGTGAAATGGGGGCGCACCTTGCCCTTATTGATGCAGATGACAGCAGTTTCCAAACAGGCGAAACGATCCATGTTCTGCGACTTGGCCACGCCCTCGACAGCATGGGTTGCGCAGCACTTCCTCCACTTGCCGAACAACGCATGAGAGGGTTGAGTAAGATTACGCAACGATTGCTTGAGAACACCGAATTGGTCATCCTCCTAACCGGACTGGGTGGAGGTGTCGGAACCGGTGCAGCTCAC